>NZ_JBEXNT010000156.1:0-20755 GCF_040611255.1 Kitasatospora sp. NPDC002965
CGCCGGCTGCTTTTAGGCCCAGCCGGGCCGACATGGTCGCCCCCGAGGGGGAGCTCGCCGCCGAGGTCGAACGGCTGGTCCGGCTGGCCGTCCGGCTCGGCGCCGCCGAGCCCGCGTACGCCGACCACCCGCCGCAGCGGCTGCGGGCCGCGCTGCAGCGCCTGCTCACCGGCTACCCCGCCTACCGCCCGTACGTCCGGCCCGGCGAGCCGCTGCCCGCCGCCTCCGCGGAGCAGCTGGACGAGGCGCTCGACGGCTCGGCCGACCCCACCGACCGGCTGGTCGCCGACCTCGCGGCCGGCCGGCTCGGCCGCGGCCCCGAGCAGGACGAGTTCGCCGCCCGGTTCGCCCAGACCGCCGCCGCGGTGGCCGCCAAGGGCGTCGAGGACACCGCCTTCTACCGCTGGAACGCGCTGCTGAGCCTCAACGAGGTCGGCGGCGAGCCCGCCCGGCCGGGCCTGCGGCCGGAGGACTTCCACGCCTGGTGCCACTACGTCGAACGGCACTGGCCGCACACCATGACCGTCCTCTCCACGCACGACACCAAGCGCAGCGCCGACGCCCGCGCCCGGCTCGCCGTCCTCGCCGAGCAGCCCCGGTCCTGGGCCGCGGAGGCCGCCGCCTGGTCCACCGCGGCCGGCCCGGGCGGGGACCGGGACAGCGACTGGCTGCTCTGGCAGACCCTGGTCGCCGCCTGGCCGGTCACCCCGGAACGGCTGGTCACCGCCGTCCTCAAGGCGGCCCGGGAGGCCAAGGTCCACACCTCCTGGACCACCCCCGACGTCCGCTTCGAGCGCGCCCTCGCCGACCGCGCCCGCGCCGTGTTCGGCCACCCCGGGCTGCTGCCCCGGGTCGAGGGGTACGTGAGCGCCCTCGCCCCGTACGCGCGGTCCAACACGCTCTCCGCCGCGCTGCTGCACCTCACCGTGCCCGGCGTGCCCGACCTCTACCAGGGCAGCGAGGAGCCGCTCCACACCCTGGTCGACCCGGACAACCGGGGCGTCGTCGACCTCGGGGCGCTGGCCGTCCGGCTCACCGACTCGCCCGCGACCCGGCCGGGTGACCCGGCCCGGGAGAAGCTGCACCTCACCACGACCGCGCTGCACCTGCGGAAGACCCGGGCCCTCGGCGCCCACCGGCCGCTGACCGCGGTCGGCCCCGCCGCCGACCACCTGCTCGCCTTCGGGCGCGGGGCGGACGTGGTCACCGCGGTCACCCGGCTGCCGTACGGCCTCGACCGGGCCGGCGGCTGGCGCACCACCGAGCTGCACCTGCCGGCCGGCGGCCGGTGGACGGACGAGCTCACCGAGCGCCACTTCCCGCCCGGCCCGGTACCGGTGGCCGACCTGCTGGCGGCGTACCCGGTGGCGCTGCTGACCAGAAGGAGCGAGGCATGACGCCCGACCACCCGGCCGGCCGCGCCGCGACCCACCGTGAGGCGACCGGACATGCCGGGGCACCGCGTGACGGGACCCCGCGTGAGGGGGCCCGCTACGAGGTCTGGGCCCCGTCGGCGGACGAGCTGGTCGAGGTGGCGGTCGACGGCACCCGCCACCCGCTGACTCGCGACCCCACCCGCGCCGGCTGGTGGCACGGCGACGCACCCGCCGGGGACTACGCGTTCGTGCTCGACGACGGCCGCCCGCTGCCCGACCCGCGCTCCCCCCGGCAGCCGCACGGCCCGGACGGCCCCAGCCGGGCCGTCGACCACACCGGGTTCCGCTGGTCACGGACCGACTGGCGCGGCCGGCCGCTGCCCGGCGCGGTGCTGTACGAGCTGCACGTCGGCACCTTCACCGCCGCCGGCACCTTCGAGGCGGCGACCCACCACCTCGACCACCTCGTCGACCTGGGCGTCGACTTCGTCGAACTGATGCCGGTCTGCCCGTTCCCCGGCAAGCACGGCTGGGGGTACGACGGCGTCTCGCTCTGGGCCGTGCACGAGCCCTACGGCGGACCGGAGGGCCTGAAGCGGTTCGTCGACGCCGCGCACCGCAAGGGCCTCGGCGTCGTCCTCGACGTCGTGCACAACCACCTCGGCCCGTCCGGCAACTACCTTCCCGCGTACGGCCCGTACTTCACCGACCGGCACCACACCCCCTGGGGCGCGGCGGTCAACCTGGACGCACCCGGCTCCGACGAGGTGCGCGCCTACCTGATCGGCAGCGCGCTCGCCTGGCTGCGCGACTACCGGATCGACGGCCTGCGGCTGGACGCCGTGCACGCCCTCGCCGACGACCGGGCCGTCCACTTCCTGGAGGAACTCGCCACCGAGGTCGACCGGTTGGCCACGGCTACCAACCGGCCGCTGTTCCTGATCGCCGAGTCCGACCTCAACGACCCGCGCACCACCACCCCGCGCGAGGCCGGCGGCCAGGGCCTCGCCGCCCAGTGGAGCGACGACTTCCACCACGCCCTGCACTGCGCCCTGACCGGCGAATCCCAGGGCTACTACGGCGACTTCGCCGAAACCCCACTGGCGGCGGTCGCCCGCACGCTCACCCGGGGGTACTTCCACGACGGCACCTGGTCCTCGTTCCGCGGGCGCCACCACGGCCGCCCGTTCCCGCCCGCCCACGGGCACCGGCTGCTCGGCTACCTCCAGACCCACGACCAGGTCGGCAACCGGGCGCTCGGCGACCGGATCTCCGCCACCCTCTCCCCCGGCCGGCTCGCCTGCGGCGCCGCACTGGTGCTCACCTCGCCGTTCACCCCGATGCTGTTCATGGGCGAGGAGTGGGGCGCCGCCACCCCCTGGCAGTACTTCACCGACCACACCGACCCGAACCTCGCCGAGGCCGTCCGCCGGGGCCGCCGACGGGAGTTCGCCGAACACGGCTGGGCCGCGGAGGCCGTACCGGACCCGCAGGAGCCCGCCACCGTGCTGCGCTCCGTCCTCGACTGGACCGAACCGCGAAGCGGACCGCACGCCGGACTGCTCGACTGGTACCGGACGCTGATCCGCCTGCGCCGCGGGACGCCGGAGCTCTCCGACCCCGATCTCGCGGCGGTCCGAACCGAGTTCGACGACGCCGCGGGGTGGCTGGTGGTGCACCGGGGGCGGTACCGGACGGCGGTCAACCTGGGCACGGCGCCCGTCACGGTGCCGCTCGGCGGCGAGGCGGAGGTGGTGGCCGGCTACGGCGGGTACGCGGTGGCGGGCGACGGCCTCACGCTGGAGCCCGACTCGGTCGCGCTGCTCCGCCGGTGACCCGGCCTCACCAGAGGAACGTGCCGATCCGCTCCCGCAGCGAGGCCGCGTCCAGGCCGTAGGCGGCCAGGTGCTCCGGGATCGACCCGTACTGCCGGTGCTCCCTGCGCGGCACGCCGAGGGCCAGCACGCGGTGCGGGCGGTCGGCGAGCGCGTCGTGCGCCTCGTTGGCGGAGGTCCCCGCCAGGTAGGGCTCGACCAGCACCACGTCCGCGTGCTGCTCGGTGGCGGCCCGCAGCCCGGCCGCGTCGAACGGCCGCACGGTCGCCGCGTACAGCACGGTGACGTCCAGGGTGGCGGTGGCCGCCAGGACCGCGTCCAGCATCGGGCCGACCGCGAGCACCACGCCCTTGGCGCCCCGGCGCACGGTGGTGAAGCGGCCCGGTTCGACCGGCACCGCGTGCTCGTTGCGGTGCCCCGAGAGCCGGACGTACACGTTGCGGTCGCCGTCCGCCACCGCGTGCCGCAGCAGCAGCTCCGCCTCGTCCGGGTGGCCGGGCACGTGAACCGTCCAGCCCGGGAGGGTGTCCAGCAGCGCGACGTCGCCCGGCGCCATGTGGGTACGCCCGCCGGCCGGCCAGTCGTACGAGCCGGCCGCGCTCACCAGTACGGCCCCGACGCTCTGGTGCACCAGGTCCAACTTGACCTGCTCGAAGGGGCGTTCCACCAGGAAGCTGGCGAAGGTGTGCGCGATCGGCCGCATCCCGGCGAGCGCCAGGCCGCCGGCCGTGCCGATGAGCAGCTGCTCCCGGATGCCCACGTTGATCACGCGGTCGGGGTGACGCCGGGCCGCCCCGGTGAAGCCGGCGGCGCTGACGTCGGCCAGGACGACGGCCAATCGCGGATCGTCCTCCAGCAGACGGGCGGTGAGGTCGACGAAGCGGTCGCGCATGGTGTCCATCGGTCGGGATTCCTTACCGTTCGGGGTGGTTCGGGGCGGGGTCGTTCGGGGCGGGGTGGTGCGGGCGTGGTGCGGGCGTGGTGCGGGCGTGGTTCCGGGGGTGCGGAGCGGCGGCGGGTGCGGGGGCGGGGAGGAGGGCCCGGGCGGCGGTCAGGAGTCCTTCGGCTCCACCCGGGCCACCACGACCCGCGGGCGGCCCGGGTGTTCGGCGGTGTACGCCGCGTACAGCGCCTCGTGGTCCCGCCCGTCCACCGTCTCGGCCGACCAGCCCTCGACGGCGAACCGGGCCGCGATGCCGCCCTCCCAGCCGTGCGTGGCGGAGGAGTTGTCGATCACCAGGACGTTCAGCCGGTCCAGCCCGTACGCACCGGCGAAGGCCACCGCCTCGTGGTTCGACCCCTCGTCGAACTCGGCGTCCCCGATCAGCACCCAGACCACCGGGTCGGTGAGCCCCTGGGCACGCAGCCCGAGCGCCGTGCCGACCCCCAGCGGCAGCCCGTGCCCGAGCGACCCGGAGCTGATCTCCACCCCGGGGATCAGCATCCGGTCCGGGTGGTGGCCGAGCGGCGAGTCGTACGCGCCGAAGCTCGGCAGCACCTCCGGCGCGATGAACCCCTTGGCGGCGAGCACCGCGTAGTACGCCATCGGGCCGTGCCCCTTGGAGAGCAGGAAGCGGTCGCGGTCCTGCTCCTCGGCCGTGGCCGGGGAGACCCTCAGCACCCGGTCGTAGAGCACCCAGAGGGCGTCGAGGGTGGAGGTGGCGGCCGGCCCGTGCTTCTCGTCGCCGGTCATCAGGGCCATCAGGCCCGGCAGGTCCGCGAAACCGGCGGTGGGAGTGGTGGTGGCGGTGGGGGTGGCGGGGCGGGTGCTCGTCGTCATGACCACGATGCTCCAACTTGAAGTCGACTTCAAGTCAAGCCGCTACAGTGATCCCATGACCGTCAACCCCCCGGGCCGCCACGACCTCCTCACCATCGGCCAGCTCTCCGAACGCAGCGGCCTCGCCACCTCCGCCCTGCGCTACTACGAGCGGATGGGGCTGATCCACGCCACCCGCACCACCGGCAACCAGCGCCGCTACGCCCGCGGCGCCCTGCGCCGGATCGCCTTCGTCCGCGCCGCCCAGCGGGTCGGCCTCTCCCTCGACGAGGCCAAGGTCGCCCTCGACCGCCTCCCCGAGCGCCGCGCGCCCAGCGGCGCCGAGTGGGACGGCGTCGCCCAGTCCTGGCAGAGCCGGATCGACGAGCAGATCGCCGAACTGGAACGCCTGAAGGCCAAGCTCACCGGCTGCATCGGCTGCGGCTGCCTCTCGCTCACCCGCTGCTCCCTCTACAACGCCGGCGACCGCGCCGCCGCCGGCGGCCCCGGCGCCCGCTACCTCCTCACCCGCGACCCCGCCACCGGCCCCGAGCCGGCCGCGCGGGAGCTCACGGAGTGACGACCCCAGGTCGGCCCGCCGACGTGCTGCGCCGCCACCCCGAGCGGGGTGGCGGCGCAGACCGGCCCGGGCGGGCCCGGTCGCCCGGGCCGGTCCCGGGTCAGGCGGTGTAGGTCACCCAACCCTGGATCGGTGTGGTGTTCGGCGGGCAGTAGACCCGCACGTTCATGAAGACCGTGTTCGGGCCGGAGGTGCGGGTGGTGCCGTCGGAGCAGCTGATGTTCACCCACCACTTGCTCGTGCCCCAGGCCGAGCAGGAGATGTTGTAGTACCACTGGTTACCGTCCGAGCCGAAGCTCCCGGTGCTGCAGTTCACGCCCTCGGTCCGGGTCGGGGACGCGGTCCGCGCCTCGGCGGCCGGGGCCGTGACGACGGCCACCGCCGCGATCCCGGCCAGCAGACAGCCCGCGATCCCGACCCTCTTGCCCCTGGTGTTCCCACGCACGATGGTTCCGCCCTCGTTTGTCGGTGGTGATGTGCCGCTGCGACCCGCGGCCGGACGGCGCTCCGGCGAGGGCGCCCCGCCGGAGACGCCTCGGCGACTATAGGGAGGGACCGTGAAGTTCCGCATATGACAGGGGAATTGTCGCCAGCACCCGCCGCCGACTGCCGCGTTCCCCGGCATCGCGCCGCACGGCCGGAACGGGCGGGACGCACCGGGCCGGGCGGGTCGCGCGGGTCGCGCATCCCACGCCCCGCCGCCCGCTCATCGACCGGAAGCCGCCACCGCCCCGGGACCGGCCGCGCGGACGGAGGAACACCCGGAGCCGCAGGACCACCCTGCGCCACGGGACCACCCCGAGCCACGGGAGCCCGCGCAGCCGCAGTCCGGGACGCGCCCCGTGCCCCCGATCAGGCGCGCAGCTCGGCCAGGTCCTCCGCACCGAGCACCAGACCGCCCGCCGCGAGGTTCTCCTCCAGGTGGTCGAGCGACCCGGTACCCGGAATCGCCAGCACCGACGGCGAGGCCGCCAGCAGCGCGCCGAGCGCCACCTGCGACGTGGTCGCGCCCACCCGGGCGGCCACCCGGCCGAGCCGTTCGAGGTCGAGCGGGACCCAACCCCCGCCGAGCGGGAAGTACGGCACGTACGCGATACCCGCCGCCTCGCAGGCGGCCAGCAGCCCCGGGCCGTTCTCGAACGAGTTCTGCACCGCCGCGACGGGCGCGACCGCCCGCGCCTCGGCGAGCTGGGCGGCGTCGACGTTGCTCACGCCCAGGTGCCGGATCAGCCCCTGCTCGCGGAGCCCGGCGAGGACCGCGAACCGCTCCGCGATCGACTCGGTGCCCGGCCCGGTCAGCCCGCCCACCCGCAGGTAGACCAGGTCCAGCCGGTCCAGCCCGAGGGCCCGCAGGTCCGCCTCCACCAGGCCGCGCAGGTCGCCGGGCCCCGCCTGCCCGATCGGCACGCCGTCCGG
Organism: Kitasatospora sp. NPDC002965; assembly: GCF_040611255.1. Lineage (NCBI taxonomy): Bacteria > Bacillati > Actinomycetota > Actinomycetes > Kitasatosporales > Streptomycetaceae > Kitasatospora > Kitasatospora sp. NPDC002965. Next base: position 6,967 of record NZ_JBEXNT010000156.1, read on the forward strand.
ACCGGGCAGCGGACCGACCTTGGTCGCGATCACCAGGTCGTCCCGGTACGGGGCCAGGGCCCTGCGGATCAGTTCGTTCGCGCGCACCGCCCCGCGGTTGTAGAAGCCGGCCGTGTCGATGTGGTTCACGCCCAGCTCGACGGCGCGCCGGAGCACCGCGACACCGGTCGCCGGATCTCTCGGCGGGCCGTCGAACGTGCCGGCGGCGAGGCGCATCGCGCCGAAGCCGAGCCGGTTGACAGGGAGGTCGCCGCCGAGCGGGAACGTCGTGGTCGTCATGCGTGCCATGCTGTCCGCCGCCACGAACCCCGGCGAGACCGTGGCCAGTTGCTGCCAGACTGGACGGATGCGCAACGAGCAGGTGTTCTCGGTCCACGGCGACGCGGAACTGACCGCGCGCGCCGGCCATCTCTTCGAGTCCGCGCAGACCGAGTTCCTGTGCGCGGCCAGGGACCTCCGCACGTGGTCCCGGCCGGAGGCGAGGGCCGCGGTCCGGACCCGGCCGAGGGACACCGCCGCACCCGGCTTCACCACCCGCAAGCTCCTCAGCCCGGTCGCCCTCGCCGACGAGGAGGCCCGCGTCCACCTCCGGCTGGTGCAGGGCGCGGGCGCCCTCGTCCGGATCAGCGGCTCACCGCTGCCGCACGAGACCATCCTCATCGACCGGCGGGTGATGATCCTGGCCGGACGGGAGAACCCCGCCGGCCGCGAGTACACCGTGACCACGTCGCAGGCCCTGATCGACGGCGTGCACGCGCTGGTCCAAGCGGTCTGGGACAGCGCCGTCGACCTCGACGCCTACCTGTCCGGCGACGTCCCGCACCTCGACGCCGACGGCCGCACGATCCTCCGCTCCCTGGCCTCCGGGCTCACCGACGAGGTGGCGGCCCGGCGGCTCGGCCTCTCGCTGCGCACCTACCGGCGGCGGGTGGCCGAGCTGATGGCACGGCTCGAAGCCGGATCCCGCTTCCAGGCCGGCCTGCGCGCGGGAGAGTTGGGGCTGCGCCGGGCGTAGCCGCCGACGTGCGGCCCCGGCCCACCCCGGAGTGTCGTACCCGCCGCCTAGGCTCGGACGTACGGCCACCGAGCTTCCGACGGCGGTCGCGCACTTCCCGGAGAGGCCCCGCATGATCGTCGAACGCCTACGCGTCCACCCGCAGCTGCTCGGCGCGGACGACCGCGACGCGTGGCCGTGGACGGTCCCGTGCGTGCGCGCGCTCGTCGGGGCGGGGATCACCCTGCCCGCGCCGGTGACGTTCCTGGTCGGCGAGAACGGCAGCGGCAAGTCGACCGTCGCCGAGGCGGTGGCCGAGGCGTTCGGCCTGGACTCGTACGGCGGGCGCGGCGGTTCCCGGTACGCGTCGCCGCGCGCGAGGAGCGCCCTCGGCGAGCGCCTGCGCCTGGAGTACACCCCGCGCGGCCTCGCCATGGCCTCCGGCCCGCGCTCCGGGCGGCGCGGGTTCTTCCTGCGGGCGGAGTCGGCGATGCGGATGATGGCCGAGAAGCAGGGATGGCCCGGCTACTGGGAGGAGCGCACCGACCTGATGAGCCACGGCGAGGGGTTCCTCAGCGTCTTCGAGTCGATGTTCCGCGGGCCCGGCCTGTACGTGCTGGACGAACCGGAGGCGGCGCTCTCGTTCACCTCCAGCCTGCGGCTGGTCGCCCTGCTCCAGGAGTTGGGCCGGTCCGGCGCGCAGGTGGTCTGCGCGACCCACTCCCCGATCCTGGCCGCCACCCCGGACGCGGCGGTCCTGGAGGTCGGCGAGCACGGCATCCGGCCCACCCGCTGGCAGGACCTCGCCCTCGTCGACCACTGGCGCCGCTACCTCGAACGCCCGGAGGCCTACCTGCGGCACCTCACCTGAAGCCCTCCGCCCCGCTGCCTCACTGCCACACGGCCCCACCGTGCCGCCTCGGCCGTCCGTGCACGGCGGGTGCCCGGGTACGGTGATCGGGCGGGCGTCCGTCCGCGTCGACCACGTGACCTGCCGCCGGGGGGCTGCCGATGCTGATGACCGTCTGGAAGCGGCACGGGCTGATCTTCGGCGCGGGGGCGGTCTGCGTCCTGGTGAACGGTTCCGGCATCGGACCGCTGTGGATCACCGGCGTCGCCCTGCTGGCCCTCGGCGGACTGCTGCACTGGCTGCTGGTCCGACGCCAACGACCGCTCGCCGCACGGGAGCCGGTGGCGGTGGGCGTGCCCGTGACCGGTCGCTGGACGGCCCTCAACGGGCCCGCGACGAAGGTGCCGAGTCACACCCACAGCCACGCGCAGACGTACGCCATCGACCTCACGTACGCCCCGGGCGACGGCGAGGACCAGGGGCCGCCGTTCGCCACGGTCTGGCCGTTCGGGCGCCGCCCGGAACGCTTCCCGACCTTCGGCCGGCCTGTCCTGGCACCCGCCGACGGAGTGGTGGTGGCGGTGGAGGGCCGGATGCGCGACCACTGGTCGCGCACCTCGCTGCCCGGCTACGGGTTCCTCTACCCGGAGGGGTTCGTCCGGGGGCTGGGCCGGCCGCGCCACCTGTGGGGCAACCACGTGCTGCTGGACGTCGGCGACGGGGTGGTGGCCGGCTTCGCCCACCTGCGGCGCGGTTCGGTCACGGTCGCCGTCGGGGACCGGGTGCGGGCCGGGCAGCCGATCGGCGCATGCGGGAACTCGGGCAACTCCTCCGAACCGCACCTGCACTTCCAACTGATGGACGGCCCGGACCCGGTGACCGCGCGCGGGGTGCCGTTCCGGTGGGCCTACCTCGACGAGACCTCCGGCACCGAGCACACAGGGGTGCCGGAGGACACGACGCTGTTCAGTGGCCGCGTCTGAACCTTGCGTGCCTGGTCAGCCAGGGTGCGGAGGTCTGGATCCGGGAATGCCGTCCGGTTCGCCGTCACGGTGACGGCGAAACGAACGGCAGGTGAGCGTCCGGCCGGCCGAGTAGCGAACCGGACGTTCAGGTCCGCGCGTTCCCCGCTCCCGTGCCCGGGCCGGGCACGGGAGCGGGACGGCGTCACCTGCGGCCGGTGAGCACCATCGGCTGGTAGGTCGACGACTTCGGGGTGGTGCCGGCGCCCACAGCGGTCAACCGGCCGCCCGGCCCGGCCACCACCGCCTGGTAGGACAGGTCGGCGTAGCCGGGCACGGAGAGGTCGAGCGTCTCCCAGCGGCCGTGGGTGAAGCGCAGGCCGAGCGGCCGGTCCGGCCCGCCGCTCGTATCCCAGCCGACGGCGGCCATGCCGCCCGGGACGGCGGTGACCGACCACAGCTTGCCGGCCACGCCCTCCGGGGCGGCCACCGTGCTCCAGGAGCGGCCGTCGTAGTGGGCGACCAGCGGGTGGCCGCGGTCCTTGTCGGTGAGGACGGCCCGGCCCACCACCCACACGTCGTCGGGCCCGTTGGCCGCAACGCTCTGGTACTCGCCGTAGAGCCCGGTGAAGGCGGGGGCGGCGACCCTGGTCCAGTCCCGGCCGTCGTAGTGCAGCAGGACGGGCCGGTCGTCGGGGTAGGCGGTGTTCCCGACCGCCCAGACGTCGTCCGGCGCGATCTCGGTGACGGAGCTGAGCCACCAGTCCCCGTCGATCTCGGGAGCGGCGAGCCGGTGCCAGGCGGTACCGTCCCAACGTTCGATCAGTCCGGTGGTCCTGTACTCCACCGATTCGCTCCCGGGGACGGGCCCCGGGGTCCGGGAGGTGACGACCGCCGCACCACCGACCGCCCAGGCCCGGCCCGGCCGCGGCGCGGAGGCGCCGAGCAGATAGAGGGAGCCGATCTCGCCGGGCGGCGCCTCGACGGTGGTGCTGGTCCACGCGGTGCCGTCCCAGTGCTGGGCGAGGATCCGGCCGGTGCGCCGATCGCGATCGCCCACGAGCCAGGCGTCGCGCGGCGAACTGCCCGCCACCGCCGTCGCCCGGCCGGTGAAGTCTGTAACGGGGGAAGGGAGTTCACGCCAGGCACCGTTCCCTCCCACCCGCTCCGCGACCACCGGGGTGAACCCCGCCGCCTGGCCGGCCCCGGTGGTCCGGAAGCCGGCCGCCCAGGTGGTGCGGGCGTCGAGCTGCGCGCCGGAGCTGAGCACCGCGCCCTCGAACGGCAGCTTCGCCGGTGTGAAGCGCGCCCCCGCCCCCCGTGCGCCGTCCACCTGCACACCGTCGGCTTCCGGCGCCCCGGCCGCGGTGGCCGCGGTGGCCCCGGTGGCCGTCGCCGCCGTCAGCACGGTAGCCGCCAGTGCGGCCACGGCCCAGTTTCGTACTCGCCTCATGTGTCGATCCCCGGATTCCTCGGTAGGTGTCGCATCGCGGGGGCGCCATCGGCGTGATCGCGCCCCCGCCTAGGAGAGGCACCGGACCTGACGATCTGTTACACATCCGCGCCGCACCCACCGGGCCCGTCGTCGACGGCACCGGGATCGACGCCGGCCAGCCTCCCCGTCGGCGCCGTTCATCGACGCGGTGCCCGCGTTCGATCCGAGGGGCTCACGTCCGTGAGCATGATGCGGGTCCGCACGACGTCGCCGAGCGAGGCACCCGCTTCCGCGGGGGCGGCCTCGGCGATGTCCAGGCAGCGCACGGTCCGGGCGTGGACGTCGCCCGGGCCCACGGTCACGCCGTCGTCGCCGACGGGCGCGGTGCCGGCGACCGCGACGTAGGGGCCCCTGGGGACCGCCCGGGAGAAACCGATGCGGGGTTCGAGCGGGGAGCCGGAACCGATGGTCCGCCGCGGGGTGTTGTCCGTCGGGCCATGCCCCAAGGACGGGGACGGCCTACCGGGCGGCGCCGGGGGTGTCGGGAGTGTCGGCACCGGGGGCGTCGGCGCCCGTCCAGCCCAGGCGCAGGTGGTGCACGCCGTCCGGCAACAGGACCTGGAGCGACAACGGGCCGATGCCGGTGAGGTGTTCGGCGACGAAGCGGTCGGCGCCGGGACCGGTCAGGTAGCGCTCGAAGCGCTCCCACTGCACCCTGCCGAGCGGGCGGAACTGGAGGGCGAACCAGAGCGCGGAGAGGGCTCCCGGGAGGAGCGGGTAGGTGGTCGGGGGCAGGATGCCGCCGGTGATCTCGGCCGCGACCGGGCGGCGGTCCGTCACGCGGCACACTCGCCGGAGGCGGGAGCGGGCTCTGCGCGGGGGCGACCTCGACCCAGACGATCCTGCCGACGCCGTCGCGCGGGCAGCAACCCCACCGGCGGGCAAGGAGCTTGACCAGCAGGATGCCCCGCCCCGACTCGTCCTCCCCGCTGGCGGCGCGGAACACGGGACCGCGCTCCCCACGCGCATCGTGCACCTCGATCCGCAGGCGCCGCCGGTCGACGTGGAGCACGAGCCGGACCCGACGGCCGATCGGCGTGCCGTGGACGACGGCGTTGGTCACCAACTCGGTGACCAGCAGCCGCCCGGTGTCGAGGAAGCGCTCGCCGCCGGGGGCGTCGGCGAGCAGCCGTTCGAGGATCCGCCGGGCCTCCCCGGGCGAACGCCGGCTGCGCAGCAGCCAGCAGGAGAGGGAGGAGGCGGGGGAGGCGGAAGAGGGGGAGGTTCCGGACATGGCGGATTCACCTTCCAGGTACAGGGAGTTGAAGGCGTGGTGCTGCCACGAGGACGGCCGGGAGGGCAAAGGAATGCCCGGCGACCAGCCACCTTGATCACTCAGGCGAACCGTCGAGTTACTCCGCGTAGCGTGCACCTCAGGATGGATTGCCTGCAAGCGCAAGTCGCCAGCAATTGCAGCTTCAGCCATCATGGTTGAGGCTCTGGAAGGGGTGGCAGACTATGCAAGGACCCGAACAGCCAGGGAGTGTGACGAGTGAGCAGTCCGACCGTGCTGCGACGTAGGCTCGGCGGTGAGCTTGGCAAGTTGCGTGCGTCACGCGAGATGAATGCCAAGGATGTCGCCGCGGCCCTCGGCTGGTCCGCCTCCAAGCTGAGTCGCATCGAGAGCGGACTGGTCTCACTACAAGAACGTGACGCGGCGAAGCTGTTGGCCCACTACGGGGTCAGCTCACCCGAAGAGGTGAGACAGTTCCTCAGTCTGACTCGGCAGAGTCGTCAGCAGGGCTGGTGGCACGCCTACGGCGATGCATTGCCGGACTGGTTCCGGGCCTACGTCGGATTCGAAACGGACGCCACGAAGATCGTGACATACCAGTGTGAGCTGGTTCCTGGGTTACTCCAGACCGAGACGTACGCCCGACATGTCATCCGAGCGATGAATCCCACGGAGTCCACAGAAGAGGTCGAGCGCCGCGTGGCACTCCGAATGGACCGTCAGCACATTCTCAATCGACAGGATCCCCCGCAGTTCTGGGCCATCATCGGCGAAGCCGTCATACGGCGACCCGTCGGCAACGGGCCAGCCATGGCGGCACAGCTGAGGCATCTCGCGCTCATGGCGGATGAGAAGCCCAACATCACCATCCAGGTCCTCCCGTTTTCAGCCGGAGCACACGCGGCCATGGGAGCGTCGTTCTCTGTGCTGTCGTTCAGCGACATCCCTGGCAGCGTGGCCTACTCCGAGGCAACGACCAGCAGCACCTACACGGAACGGCCGGCCGAGGTCGCGCGCCATGAGGACACGTTCCTTCGTCTCATGGCTTCGTCCGTGCAGCCCGAGAAGTCCGTCACATGGTTGAGGAAAGTCGCAGAGGAGTACGAGACATGAAGCAGACCTTCGAACCCATCCAGTGGCGCAAGAGCACCTACAGCAATGGCCAAGGCGACTGCATCGAGATAGCCGACGGTCTCACGGGCCTCATCCCTGTCCGGGACAGCAAGGACCCCGACGGACCGGTCCTCGCCTTCACCCCCGACGCCTGGCGGGCCTTCATCACCGCCATCCACACCGGCGAACTCCCCACCCACACCTGACCAACCCAGCAGGCCGGCCCCCGGTCGGGTGGCACACGAAGGTTACGATCACGGACACGCCGTCCCCGCCCGTGATCGGAGTAGTGCTGCCGTGAGTTCCGCCCCGCCGGATCCTTCGACCCTTCACCCGATGCCCGAGCAACCCCGCGTGGTCCTCCTGAAGCCGCTGGTGACGTCCCCCCTGATCGAGGTGGGCGACTACACCTACTACGACGACCCGGACGACGCCACCGGCTTCGAGACCCGCAACGTCCTGTACCACTACGGTCCGGAGAAGCTGGTCATCGGCAAGTTCTGCGCGCTGGGCACCGGCGTGCGGTTCATCATGAACGGCGCCAACCACCGCATGGACGGCCCGTCGACCTTCCCGTTCCCCATCATGGGCGGCAGTTGGGCCGAACACTTCGACCTCCTCACCGGTCTCCCCGGCCGGGGCGACACCGTCGTCGGCAACGACGTCTGGATCGGCTACGGCGCCATGGTGATGCCCGGAGTCCGGATCGGCCACGGCGCCGTCGTCGCGTCCGGCGCCGTCGTCGTGAACGACGTCCCCGACTACGGCATCGTCGGCGGCAACCCGGCCGGACTCATCCGCACCCGCTACAGCGAACCCGACGTCGCCCGCCTGCTCGCTCTGGCCTGGTGGGACTGGCCGGCCGAACACCTCACACAGCACCTGCGCACCGTCATGTCCGGCTCCCCGGAGGCGCTCGAAGCCGCCGCGCCGGACAGGTGACCGCCCCCTCCGGCGGCGCGCGCCCGGGACTCTCCCCGTCTCACTGCCCCGGCGCCAGACCCAGGATCCCCGCCGCCCGGCTCGCCGCCGCCGGCCCGTCGGCGTGCACCGTGGTGATCCCCAACTCCTCCGCCGCAAGGAGGTTCGCGGGGTAGTCGTCCACGAAGACGCAGTCCTCGCCCGCCAGCCCCATCCTGTCCAGCGTGAGGCGGAAGATCTCCGGGTCGGGTTTGGCCAACCCCACGTCCCCGCTGATCACCTGCACGTCGAACAGATCCCACACCCCGGTGGCCACGTACGGGTTGTACGGATCCACCCCGTACGAGTTGGACAGCAGCGCCACCGCCAGCCCCGCCCGTCGCGCCGACTCCACCAGGGCCACCATCTCCGGTACGGCCCGCACCTCCGCGTGGGCCCGGCCCATCAGGTCCTCGTGCTCGATCCCGCCCAGCAGTTCCGCCGTCCGCAGGTTCCACTCCGCCTGCGAGATCCGGCCCAACTCCAGCTCCACGTACAGCGCCCGCCCCGCCGGGTCGTCCACGAGCGCGCGGCGCCACGCGTCCGACGGCAGCCCCTGCCGATCGCACCACGCCCGCACGGACAGTCCGAGCGGAGTGCTCAGCACGCCCGCGAAGTCGACGATCAAACCGCGATAGGCCATCCCGCTCCCCCTGGTGAGTCGTTCCTCCCTCCCCGGTACCCGGCCCCGCGCCGTCGGACTCCACACGCGAGCTCGTCCGTCGGGGCCGGCACTCACGGCCGTGCGCCCATGCCCGGGCACCCGTCGGCTTCTCGCTGTTCGACGCCGCCGATCACCCTGATCAGCGCAGGATCCCGCACAGGAAGTCGGACCGGCCGACCACCGGCGCAAGCCGCCTCCGTCGTGCGCTCTGCGAGGACCGACACACCGCCGACGGGCCGCCGTCACCGTCGCTGTGGAGCCCGGCGAGCCGACCCGGCCACGAACCGTCCGGAAAGACCCCGCACAGGAAGTCGACCGATCCGACGTCCTGTGCGGGGCGGCGCGCGGGCGTCCCGAGCCGCAGCGGGACCGCTACCGCGTCTCCTGCCTCAGGAGCCCTGCCGGCGACGGGATCCGCCCCCTCGCCAGGGACCGGACCCTCACCACGGCGGCGCCGACCGCTACGGCGGCCATGGCGAGGCCCGCGCCCGCCAGGACCTGGCGCGGGCCGAGGACGGCCGTCAGCGGGCCGCCCAGCGCGGTGCCCACCGGGCCCGCCGTCAGCAGGACGGAGGCGCGCAGGGCCAGCACGGCGGTCAGGGCGGCCGGCGGCACACCGTCCTGGAACAGGCTGAGCGCCAGCGCGCTGTACGGCCCGTAAACCACCCCGGCCAGGGCGAAGCCGACGACCGAGGACCAGCTCGGCCCGTGCAGGGCGAACGGCAGCATGGCCAGGCCGTGGGCGGCGACGATGCCCAGCAGCATCGGCCACACCGGCAGCCGCCGCAGCGCGCCGACGGCCAGGGTGCCGAGCGCCGCCCCCAGGCCGAAGGCCGTCCAGTAGAGGCCGAGGAGCCCCGGTCCGGCGTGCAGGTCCTGCCCGACGAACAGCGGCAGGGCGACCTCCACCGGGCCGTAGAACAGGTTGAACAACCAGGTCAACGCCAGCAGTCCGAGCAGCCCGGGCCGGGTCCGCAGGACGCGCAGGCCCTCGCCCGAGCGACGCGGTCCGGCGGGCGGCGCCACTGCCGCCGCCACGCCGTCCTCCCGCCCCTCTTCCTCCCGGCCCTCTCCCCTGCCGTCCGGACGGCCCGAGCGGACGGCCAGGACGGCCAGGACCGCGAAGGAGAGCGCGTCCAGCCCGATCAGCCACGCCGGGGCGACGGCCACCGCCAGCGCCCCGGCGAGCGCCGGTCCGGCGACGGTGGCGACCCAGGTGCTCGTGCTCAGCAGGACGTTCGCCGCCAGCCGCTGCCCGGGCGGCACGGCCTCGGCCACCAACGCGTACTTGGCGCTGCTGCCCCACGCGTGCAGCAGGGACGAGCCGGCGAGCAGCGCCAGGTAGAGCGCCGGGCCGAGCACCCCGAGCGCCCACGCGAGGGGGACGCAGCCGAGGAGGACGGCCCTGGTCCAGGCGTCGGCCCGGATCAGCCGCCGCGCGGGCAGGCCGCGCAGCCACCGGCCGAGCAACAGCCCGCCGGCGGCGCCCGGCAGGACGTAGGCGGCGACGGCCGCGCCCACCAGCAGGCCGGAGCCGCCGGGCGGGGCCAGTTGCAGCGCGAGCCACGCCACCGCGACCACGCTCATTCCGTCGCCGAGGTCGGACACCGCGAAGGCGGGCAGCAGCCGCCGGAACGGTCCGCGCCGTTCGAACAGCGGCCGGTAGTCCCGGGGCAGCCCGGAGCGCAGGGCAGATGAGATCATGCGGGCCAGGCAAGCGGTTCACGCGCGCTTGAAGTCAAGCCGGTCCGAGAGGAATGCCGTGCGGTACCTGGCCATCGGGGAGCTGGCCCGGCAGGCGGGGCTGCGGCCGTCCGCCCTGCGCTACTACGAGAGCCTCGGGCTGCTGCCGGCCGCCCGCCGTGAGGGCGGTCGCCGGGTCTGGCCCGCCGCGACGCTGCGGCGCCTCGCGCTGATCCGGATGTCCCGGCGCGCCGGTTTCACGCTCGCCGAGATCCGCCGGCTCCTGGACGACGCCCCCGACCGGGGCGCCACTCGTCAGTGGCGCGAGCTGGCCGAACGCAAGCTGCCCGAACTCGACCGGGTCGTCCGCGAGACGCAGCAACTGCGCGCCGCCGTCGCCGCCTGTCTCGCCTGCGGCTGCATGAACTTCACCGACTGCGAACTCCTCTCGGCCGCACCGGCCGCACCGGCCGCACCGGCCGCCGGGTTCGAGCAGGGCCCGGAGCAAGGCCCGGAGCAGCGCCCGAGGCAAGGACCGAAGCAGGCCGGCGCGTCGTCCTGACCGGGCCCGCGAACGAGACCGAACGTCTATCCGGACCTCCTGTCCCCGCCACTCCGCCGCACCGCCGGAAGGCCCGTTCCCGGCCTCCGGGAACACCCCCTCCGGGCCACGGACCCCACCCGTGGACCCGCCCGTCGATCCGTCCGCGGGCCCGCCCGGAGGCTGCCCCACAGGCCCTTCCGGGCAGCCGGACCGGGGATGGTCGGACGCCCTCGAACTCCTGGGCTGTCCTTCGGATCCCCCTTCGGAAGGCAGCCTTTGAACCGCGACATCCGTACCGTCGAAGACGTCCTCACCCTCCTCGACCGGCTGTTCCTCCCGGAGGCCGACCGCTGGACGGACGACGCCTCGGGCTGGTGGGACGACTTCCACGCCGACCGGTCCTCCGGGCGCCCGTTCTTCGTCCCGAAGCCCGACGAGAACCTCGTCTCCTACCTGGACCGCGGTCTCCTCGCCCCCGGCGGCCGGGCGCTCGACCTCGGTTGCGGGGCCGGGCGGAACGCGATCCACCTGGCGTCGCAGGGCTTCGAAGTGGACGCCGTCGACCTCTCGGCGACCGCCGTCGCCCGGGCCCGGGAGCGGGCGGACGAGGCGGGCGCGGCGGTCCGGTTCCACTGCGGCAACGTCTTCGGCCCCGAACTCCCGCTCACCCGCTACGACCTGGTGTACGACTCCGGTTGCCTGCACCACCTCCCGCCGCACCGGCGGGTCAGCTACCTCGCGCTCCTCGACCGTGTCCTCGTTCCCGGCGGGTCCTTCGTCGTCAACTGCTTCGCGGCCGGGGCCACGGGGTCGGAGCTGCCCGACGCCGAGCTGTACCGCAACGGCCGGCTGGACGGCGGGCCGGCCTTCACGGCCGACGAACTGCGCCGGCTCCTCACGGACTTCACTGAGGTCGAGATCCGTCCGATGGTCCCGCAGCCGCCGGAGTCCGGGCTCTCCGGCATCCCCGTCCTGCTCACCGCCCTCTTCCGGCGCCCACCGCAGGCGTGACGGCCCCGCGCGCGCCCCTACGGACGGCGCGTGCGGACGATCCCACGCGGGCGGCCCCGCGCGGGACGGCGCGTGCAGGCAGGGTGTGCGGGCGGGGCGTGCGACGCCCGGCGACGGCGCACGCCCTCCCGGGCCGAGCGGATCCGCCCTACCCTGAACCCGGTCGGTGAAAGGGGGTCGGGATGCCCGCCGACGAAGCGGCTCGGGACGCGGCCGTCCAGCGCGCTCTCGCCTTCCTCCACCGGGCCCTCGGCCCGGACGGCCTGCCGCCCGCCCTCGTCGCCGCCGACCGGGATCTGCGCGCGCCGCTGACCGGGATCGAGGCCCGCCGGTACCTGTTCGCCGCCCACGGCGCCGACCTCGGGTTCGAACCGGACCACGAGGGGTTCTCCGCGATGTGGGGCCTGGCGCTGCTGGCGCCGGACAGCGACCGGTCCGAGGAGCGCGAGCTGGTCGCCGCACTCGCCCGCCAGGTCGAGCGGTACCGCGCGGGGCACCGGTACCGCTGCTTCCCGCTCGGCGCGCCGTTCCCGGCCGATACGGACAGCACCGCCGTCGCCCTCGGCGGGCTGGTCCGGCACGGGCTGGTCGCACCCCACCGGACCGCGGCCGTCGCCCGGGAGCTGCTGGGAGCCGGGCAGCCCAACGGTCTCGGCCCCGCAGCGGTCCCGGTCCCCGTCTACTGGCACGACGAGGCCGCCCCGCCGCACGGTCTCCGGTACGACGCCGTCGCCGCCGCCAACGTCCTCCACGCGCTCCGACTCCCGGGCGCACGCGCCACGTTGCCGCACCCGGCCGCCGAGGCGACGCTCCGGTACGTCCGGCGGGAGGTGCACGGTTCCACCACCCGCTACTACCCCTCCCCCGAGGCGCTGTTCCACTCCGCCGCGCGTGCGGCGGCCGTCCACACCGCCCTCCTCGGGCCGGTCCGCCGGGCGGTCGTCGCCCGGGCCCGGCCGCTCCCCCCGGCGCCGCTCGACCTGGCGCTGCTGACGATCGCCGCCGAGTACGCGGAGGTCCCCGACGGCCGGCCCGAGTACCGCCGCCGGCTGATCGGGGCCCAGCGCGCGGACGGTTCCTGGCCTGCCCGCGCGTACTTCCGTGCCGGACGCCTGCCGCTGTACTTCGGCTCGCCGCACCTCAGCACCCTGTTCGCCCTGCGCGCCCTGCGGCCGGAGCAGGGCCGCGAGCCGCGATGACCGCCGGGGTGGCCGTCTTCCCGCCGCCACCCGCGCCCCGCCCGAAGCGGGGACCGGACCCAGGCCCAGACCCAGGCCCGAGCCCATGACCTCCGACGCCCCGGACGTCCTGCTCACGCCCTACCGCGGCGCCCTGACCGGCCCCCTGCGCCGCCGCCTCGCCCGCGCCCTGCTCGGCGAGGCGCTGGCCTCCTGCGCCTGCGGGCGCGGCGCGGCCCGGCACGCCCTGGAGTCGGTCTACGCCGCCGTGTTCTCCGCGCCCTGCGGACCGGCCGGCGCAGGCTTCGCGGAACACCTGGCGGTGGCCCGCTACGTCGTCCTGTTCTTCCTCGTCGACGACGGCCCGGCCGGCGAGGCCCGCGCACTGGCCGACCGGCTGCGCCGCGGGGACGAGAGCGGTGAGGACGAGCCCGGCCGCCAACTGCGTGCCCTGCTGGACGGGTTGCGGGCGCGCGGGGCTGACCGGGACCGCCTGGTCGCGCTGCTCGCGGACTTCTGCTCCGCCGTCGCCGAGGAGGCGGCGGCCGACCTCGCCGCCGAGCCGCTGCCACCGGACCGGCTGCTGCACCTGCGGGCACGCACGATCGGCGTCCTCCCGTACGCCGAGTGCCTGCGGCTGGTGCAGGGTCTGCCGCCGCCGGACCCGGGCTCCGCCGACGACCGCCTCGTCGTGACCGCCGTCGAGGCGGTGTACCTGGCCAACGACCTCTTCTCGGCCGCCGTCGAGGGCCGTGCGGGGCCGCGCCCGCCGTCGGGCAACACCGTGCTCGCCCTCGCCCGCTCGGGCGAGGGTCCACGCGCGGCGGCGGAGGGCGCCGTCGCCCGGTACAACGAGCTCGTGCGGGGCCTCGCCGCCGCGCAGGACCGTCCGTTCGCGGTGCTGCTGGCCCGTGTCGTGGACGGGAACCGCGCCGCGTACGGGGAACTGGCCGCGACCCGCTACCCGGGCGCGCCGCTGGAGCTCCTGCCCCTGCTGGACCGCGTCCGCCCGGACGACCCGCCCTCCTGAGCCCCCGCGTCGCTCGGCCCCGCCGACGATCGCGGCCCCGGGAGCGCCACGGCCACCCGGGGCCGCGATCG
>NZ_JBEXNT010000157.1:0-20728 GCF_040611255.1 Kitasatospora sp. NPDC002965
GGCCGCCCACGCCCTGGTCGCCGCCCACGGCGGCAACAAGTCGGCCGCCGGCCGCGAACTGGGCTACGGCAGCCAGCAGGCGTTCGACAAGTGGCTCAAGCGCCGCACCGCCGGACCCGCCCCCGACGCCGCCCCCCACGTCCAGGAGCAGCCCGCCCGGTACTTCTGCGACGCGGACGACGCCCGGGCCGCCCTGGAGGACTGGTTCCTCGCGCAGCAGGAGACCGCCGATCAGGTGGAACCGCTCGTCCTGGGCGCGCTCGCCGCCGGCCTCACCCCGGAAGCCGTCTACCGGACCACCGGCATCGGCCTGTCGCGCACCGCCCGGCTGCGCCCCGGCCACATCGCGGTGGCCGCCGACCTCACCGCCCCCGAGGTCTACCAGGTCCTGGACGACACCGCCCTCGCGCTGACCGCGCACGCCGCCGCCCTCACCGCAGCAGTCCCCGCCGCCCGGCCCGGCGACGACGACTTCGCGCCGCCGGAGGCCTCCGCCGCCCTCATCTGGCGGTACGCCGCCGCCGCGTTCGTCCGCAACCTCGCCCCCGCCGCCCTCATCCCGGAGCCCTCCTTCGAGGAGGCGGCGCTGGAAGAGGCGTACACGGCCGCACTGCGCGCCCACGACGACGCGGTGCGCGCCGCGCACCCCGGCCTCGACGCCGACGCGCTGGAGGAGCTGATCCGCGACAGCGACCTGCCCGAGGAACTGACCGCCGCTGAAGCGGCCTACATCGCGGCGCAGCAGGAGCGGCTTGCCACCGCGGAGGACAGCCAGGGCGGCCCGGCCACCCACCTGTCGGCCGACGCCTGGCTCGCCGGGCAGATCTCCAAGTTCAACCGTCTGGCGGCGGCCTGCGAGCACCCCGACCGGCACACCCGGGGAGAGCACGACGCCCGCTGCCAGGACGCCATGGCCGACGCCTACCGCCAGATCGCCGCCGCGTACCTGCACCTGCGCGCCACCGCCACCGTGCCCCCGCTCGCCGCCCCGGACACGGCGGTCGTCCGGTGAGCCTGAAGGACTGGGGCCCGCTGACCGGGTCCGCTCTCGTGCGCGAGGACCACAGCCTGCTGATGGCGACCGTGTTCAGCACCACCGTCACCGCACTGCGCGAAGACTCGGCCCTCTACTCCATGGCGCGTACCGGCTGGCAACTCGGCCGGGCCAGCCCGCTGCCAAGCGGCGCGGGAGCCCGCGACCGGCTCCTCCCGGCGGTCACGTTCCAGATCAGCGCGCACCTGCTGGCCCGCGCGGTCGCGGAGCTGACCGGCGCCGACGACACGATCCCCCACCGGATCCGGACCGTCTCCACCGCCCACATGCTCCGCTCCGAGGGTACGAACGGGCGCATCCGCGCGGCCGCCGACCTCCGCGGGAGCCTGCCACTGCTCGCGCTGGCGCCCAACCACCTGCTGGCTCCCGCACTGGAGATGCTCACCCGCACCGGCACCGCCCCCACCCACCTGGCCGCCGTCTACGGGCACACTGTCGCCCTCACCCACCGCGCCCTCGCCCGCCGGCCAGGCCCCGGCCGCAGCGAGCACTACGTCCGGGCCTGGCGGGACCTGGAACAGGAGATCTACGGGACGTGGACCACCCGCCACGTATGGCGGAATGCCCACACCTACAAGGTGGACCTGTTCAAGCGCAGCGGGTTCCCCTGGGAGGCGCAGCGCCGCCGGCGCCGCGCCGCGGCACCGGCCGCCGACTGGGAGGCACTCGCCGCCGACTTCCCCGAAGCTGACCTCCGCGACGCCGGCGTCGGCGCCACCTGATCCCCGGAGACACGACATGACCACCACCACGCCCGACCACGACAACCGCACCGATCCGCTGGCCGCGATCATCGCCGTCGCCGACACGATCACCATCGGCCACTACAACCCCGGCACACTGATCAGCGCGGCCGTCCACGCGGCCGCCATCAGAAACACCACCGGCAACGACCACCTCCACACCCGCGAACAGCGCATCTCCCGCCGCACCCACGACCTCGTGTTCGGCCCCACCGCCCCGCTGCGCACCCTGCCGAACCCCGACAGCCAGACCGGCCGGGCTCTCGCCGTCCGCCGCCTGGCCGCCCGGATCGTCGCGCAGCGTCTCCTGGACACGGTGCGCGCCGACCACCGCGTCCACCCCCTCTGCGGGCCCCTCGACCTCGCCGGCGCCCTCCAGGACGTCGTCACCGCCGCCCACGACGAGCCCATCCGCCGCCCGGACCTCAAGAACGCCCTGCGCCTGCGCCGGGCGATCGACCACCACGCCCCGAACCTGCGCACCGGCCAACTCCACCGACTCCTGCGCATCGTCGCCACCTACGCCGACCTCCCGGCCGACCGGGTCGACCGGGTCGACACCAACCTCGTCACCTACGCCCTGGACCCCGTCCTGCGCACCGACCGCGGCCCGGCCGGCCTCGGTGCCGCCCTGCAGACCGTCCTCGCCGTCCACACCCCGTTCCGCACCGAGGAAGCCCCGTGACCGCCACCGCCCGCGACACCACCCCCGTGACCAAGCTCGACACCGCCGCCCGCCAGTACCCCCTCTACGGGCCCGGTGTCTCCAGTGTCCTGTCCGCCGCGGTGTTCCACACCGACGCCACCGACCGCGACCCCAACGAGATCGGTGAGGCCGCCGTCGCCCTCACCCGCACCCTCGGCAATGCGCCCGACGGCGACGGGGCCGACCCTGACGGCGCGCTCGTCCTGGCCGGCTGGCTCGTCGCCCACTGGGTGGAGATCCAGCTCGCCCGCCACCCCCTGCTCGCCGCCCGAGACGACGAGCGCCGCACCCGCCCCGGCACGCTGCACCCCGCCTCCCCCACCTCCCCCGCCACACTGCACCACGCCGTATGCAGGATCATCGCCAGCGTGTGGGAGCGCCCCGGCCCCGACCGGGTGCAGGCCTGCCTGACCGCGCACCGCGCGGCCCAAACCTGGACCGCCGAAGTCCACGAAGCCGGTCTGCACCAGGTGGTGCAGACCCTTGCCACCGCCGGCAACGCCTCCCGAACGACGCTCGGTGGCCGCCTCGCCCGCGACCACGCCACCGTCTACACCCACCAGAGCGCCCCCGACCTCGGCCAGGCCCTCACCCGCATCACCACCGAACCCACCTGGTGGCTGAGCCGGCGCTCCGTCGCCCGATAGCCCCACCCGCGATGAGAGGAAGCCGCCTCAGGCGACCATACCGAGCAGTCACGTCATCGACATCAGCCCTGGTCACTCTCGCCGCCGCTCTGCCCCCGTCCGTTCTCAGCTCGCTGCTCGGCATCAGCCTCTCAAGCGCCCTGCAGTGGACCCGCCGCGCAGGCCGGGACTGGAACGCCTACCTCGTCAGCCGGACGTGACGCTTCGGCCTCCAGCAGGTCGGATACCAGCCGCTACCTGATTAGCCCGGTTCTCAACTCAGCGCTCAGCAGCGACAGACGCGCGGTTCACCAGGCCACCACTCCCGGAATCTGCAGACCCGCGCGCCTTTCGGCCAGGCAGCAGCGATTCGTCCCGTGTCGGTCACAACTCCCTCACCGCCCAGCGCGGTTGCTGCAAGTCAGTTAGAACCTCAGCATGACCACCGCTTCCACCGCCCCTCCCGCCTGGCCCCACTGCGGGGAGGGCGCCGACGCCGACGATCAGGTCGGCTGTCGGGGCATACGCATCGCACCAGGCGGGAAGTGCCTCAACCACCTGCCCCAGGCTGACCGCGACGCCTACATCGGCTCCATCACCACAGGCAGTAGCCTCGACCTCCGCGGCACCACCATCGACACGACCGTGCTCGACCGTATCCTCGCCGCCAGCACCGACCCCGCCACAGGACGCCCACACCTCGGCGACGCCGACTTCCGCTCGGCCACCTTCACCGGCGACGCCGGCTTCCGCTCGGCCACCTTCGCCGGCGACGCCGGCTTCGAATCAGCCACCTTCACCGGCCGCGCAGGCTTTGAATCGGCAACCTTCAACGGCCACGCTGGCTTCCGGTCAGCCACCTTCACCACCTACGCCGACTTCCAATCGGCAACCTTCAACGGCCACGCTGGCTTCCGGTCAGCCACCTTCGCCACCTACGCCCTCTTCCAGTCGGCAACCTTCAACGGCGACGCCGGCTTCCACTCCGCCACCATTACCCACGCCGTCTTCCGATGGGCTGCCTTCAACGGCGACGCTGTCTTCCGGTCGGCAACCTTCAACGGCGACGCCGGCTTCCACTCCGCCACCTTCACCAACCGCGCCAGCTTCGAATCGGCCACCTTCACCACCTACGCCGACTTCGAATCGGCGACCTTCAACGACCACGCCGTCTTCCGCTCGGCCACCTTCCACGATGTCTTTCGCTTCGCGTCGGCCTTCGTCGCCGGTGATCTGCACTTCGCAGGGGTGACTTTCGAAGGTCTGCAGCACATCGGACCCTTCGTCTGCGCGGGCAGGGTCTCCTTCGACCGGGCCCGGCTGACCGGCAGCCAGGTCACGATCGAGGCCGCCGCCTGGGCGGTGAGGTTCGAGCGAACCACATTCGAGGGCTCGGCGGCCCTGCGCCTGCGCTACGCGAACGTCCAACTGAGCCAGGCGGCCCTGGCCGCCCCAATCGCCGTCCAGGCCTGGCCAGTCCCTTATACCCGGCCCGACGGCACCGAGCTCGACGAGAGCCCCCTCCACGCGCACCCGCCCGACGTCCATCTGCTCTCTCTGGAAGGGGTCGACGCCGCCCACGTCGTCCTGACCGATGTCGACCTCGGCCGCTGCCAGTTCACCGGCGCCTTCCACCTCGATCAGATCCAGATCGGCTTCGGCTGCCGCTTCGCGGAGCCCCCGGCCGGATGGCACCGCCGTGGCACATTCCCAGCCCGCTGGTCACGGCGCAAGGTCCTCGCCGAAGAGCAGCATTGGCGTGCTCAAGCGGGCGGCCGGGCCGGCCAGGGGTGGGTGGCGGGCCCGCACCACCGGGTGCCGGGGCGCGGGGCTGGACCGGACGACTTGGTGGGGGTGTACCAGCAGTTGCGTAAGGCGTTCGAGGAGGCGCGCAACGAGCCCGACGCGGCGGACTTCTACTACGGCGAGATGGAGGCCCGGCGGCACGATCCGCAGCGGCCTTGGGGGGAACGGCGCCTGTTGTGGGTGTACTGGCTGGCGTCCGGGTACGGGCTGCGGGCGTCCCGGGCGTTGGGCTGGCTGTTGGCGGCGATGGGTGTGACCTTGCTGCTGATGGTGTTGTTCGGGCTTCCGAACGAGACGCCCGACCCGCGTACTACCGGAACCTGGACCGCCGGCACGGTGAACGTGACGACCAGGGCCCCCGACCCCGTCCTCACCCTCTCTTGGAGGAAGCGGCTCACCGCCGCCCGCACGGAGAAGGCCACCGTGGTCGTGGTCAACTCCGTTGTCTTCCGCTCCAGCGGCCAGAATCTCACCCTGCCCGGCACCGCGATCGAGATGGCCTCGCGGATCGGTGAGCCCATGCTTCTCGGCCTCGCTGCTCTAGCAGTCCGTAGCCGCGTCAAACGCTGACTTACCGGGCCGATCACCAGCGGCCGCCGGCCGGAGCTGAGGCACCGGGAGACCGTGTGTTCGCCGACAGGGAAACCGGGTTCGCAGGCACTCGGGTTGCGGGTCGGTGGCCACCAGAGAGTCCGGCGATTCGGTCGCTGGGCGGGGCCACTGGCGGGGTGGCCGGTCGGCGGCACCCTCCGCGTCGGGTCGGGCGTCGCTGGCGGCGGCGGGAGGTGCGGCACGTCGGGGCTGGCCGGCGGGCGCTGCCCTACTGCGGTGGTGCACGACCGTACGATGCCCCGATGAGTACCGAAAACATGGGAGAGTTTGCAGGCCAGAGCGTCGAGAAGCTGCGCGAGGAGGCGGTGGAGGTCCAGCGGCGGTGGTTCGTGGCCGAGGCCGCGTGGCAGGCGGACCCGACGGATCCGGCGGTGAAGGAGGCGTTCACGGCCGTCGGAGGCGAGCTGTACGCCCACCCGTACTGGCGGGCGGCCGGGGGAAACAGGTTCGAGGCGGAACGGGACGTACGGAACGCCGCACGGAAGTCGGACGACGCGGCGTAGCCGGGCGCTGCGGCGGGCGTGGGCCCATCCTGGAGGTATGGGACTGCGTGAGGCCGGCCAGGTGATCCGGCTGCCGCTCGTCGAACCGATGCTGGCGGTGGCCGGGCCGCTGCCCGACGGTCTGGGGTGGTTCGGGGAAGCCAAGTGGGACGGGGCCCGATGTTTGGCCTTCGTGGAGGACGGTGCGGTGCGGCTGGTCGGCCGCCGGGGGACCGACTTCACGGAACGGTTTCCGGAGGTGGCCGGGGAGCTGGCCCAGGTCCGCGAGCCGCTGCTGCTGGACGGCGAACTGGTGGTGATGCGCGCCGGCACCCCCTCGTTCGCGGCGCTGCAGGGCCGCATTCACCGCACCCGCCCGGTCTCGGTGCGCGCGGGCGCGACCGCGACGCCCGCGGTGTTCGTGGCGTTCGACGTCCTACACACCACCCGTTCGCTGCTGCAGGAGCCCTACGAGCGCCGACGGGGCCTGCTGGAAGGCCTGGGGCTGGCGGGTCCGCGGCTGCGCGTCCCGCCGGTCTGGGACCGGGTCGGCGACGCCTTCGCCTGGACGGCTGACCACGGGCTTGAGGGGGTGGTGGCCAAGCGGGGCGGCTCGCTGTACCGGCCGGGCGCCAGGTCCAGAGACTGGGTGAAGTCCAAGCACACCCGGACCATGGACATCACCATCGGCGGGTGGCTGCCCGGCGCCGGGGGCGACACCGTGCGGGCCGTCCTGGCCGGTGTCCCGACCCACGACGGCCGGCTCATGTTCGCCGGATCGGTCGGCGTCGGCTTCGCGGACGCCGAACGCCGCGCCATGGCCGTCGTACTGCGTCGCCTTGCCGCGCCGGCGTCGCCGTTCACCGGCTCCCTGGGGCTACCTCTCGGCACCGAGCTGCGGTTCGTGCGGCCGGAGCTGACCGCCGAGGTCGCGTTCTTGGAACTCACGGACCGCGGGGTCATGCGTCAGCCGGTCTGGAGGGGCCTGCGCGGTCGGGCGGGGCCGCAACGGGGAGAATAGCGGCCAGGGCCTCCGGAGGAGAGAGTGAGCGGTGACGTTCACCGCCGTGCACGCGCAGCGAGGCCGCTGGACGTGACCCGGGACGACATGGGCTGTGACCGGGCACGGACAGCAGTTCACCGTGCACCCTCTCGGGTCCCGCTCGGGTGCCCGGAATGCAGTCGCATGGCCCGCCGGCTGCGCCACGGCCGAGCTGGTCGCCGCCATCCACACCGACCCGGCCTCCACTCCCGCGGGCAGCCACCTCCCGCTGGTCCTCGCCTCTGCTCGGGCCTCCACCAGCGCTGCACCAACGCCGATGCGCGCGGTGGAGAGCACCTTGGGGAAGTGGCCTCCACTGCTGCCTGCGCAGCATGTTGGACCCCGGAAATGTCCGGAAACTCGACGGAAGGTAAGGAAAGCGGCGCGAACGCGACGGCACCATCGACCCCACGCAGCCGCGATCGACGTGACAACCACTCTGCCCACCCGCCGGGCCCGGCGCCGCCCGAGTGCTCGCCGACACCGTCCGCGCACCCCGCACCCCGCCGCCCCGGTCGCCGCCCGCGATCGACACCCCTCTGTGTGCGGCCCTCGCCGCGCACTGCGAAGCAGCCGCTGGATGGCACGAAGCGTTCGACTGCTTCGACGAGGACGTCCTCGCTGAGGCCGCCACCGAGGCCTGCATGTTCGACCGGGCCCCGGTGCTCGCCATCGAGCAGCCGGTGCGCAGCCTGATCAGGCAGCTCGATGCCTGGGAGCGGGCGATCGACACGCTCGGCGCAGCCATCACCAAAGCGACGCTCGGCCGGCCGCTGCCCGAGTGGGTCGCCGACGCAGGCCGGGCGCAGCACCAGCGCTGGCACCGGGCCCGCCAGACCTGCTGGAGGCCGTCGCCCGGCACCACCACGGCATCCTGCCCACCGGGGTGTCAGCCGACCGGCCGTGGTAATCACCACGGCCGGTCACGCGGGAGAATGGTGCGGGTGACCAGCACTCAGCCGCGCGGCCTGAACTCCCTGATCCCCACCGCCCGCACCGAGGCGAGCCCGGGCGAGAAGGCTGCCGCCCAGCTTCTCCACCTGCGGTCGGCGACCATCCCCGTGCCGATCCTCGCTGCAGCCGCCGAGCTCATTGCCCCGCAGCTGGAGGACACGGACCCTGCCACCCGCGAGGCCGCCGGCGCCGTCCACGCCCGCCTGGTCGCCGCGATCGAGGACGCCGCGCCCGGCCGGTAGCCCGACCGGACGGGCCGGATGTCTCACGGCCACCGGCACCGGCACGCGGAGACCAAACCGCACCGCCCTTGTCACAAGGGGTGTGCTCCGGCGACAGTTGCGCCACGATGACGCGATGAACGACACCCAGTCGATGGTCGACTTCCTCCGCACCAGGTACCGCCGGGACATCCGCACGAGCGAGGACATCCACAAGGCGATCGCCGGCGGCCGCATCGCGCTAGACGGCGACCCCCGCAAACAAGCCGAGTTCACCCTGCAGTCGGTGCACGAGGCACAGTCGATGTTGGACCTGTTCGAGAACACCATCGTGGCTCACCTCGGCACCGCCGGACCCATGGGCGCCATCGCCGAACAGCAGCTGCGCATCCTCGCCCGCCCATTCCTGTAGCCCGGCCACCGTTCCTGCGGCGGGCCGCAGGAACGGTCCGGACATGGACGAGGACCAGGGGCAGACCGGCCCGGTCGACGAGAAACGGGCCCGGGAACTCACCGAGCAACTGCGCACTGCGATCGAGGACGTCCGGGTCGGTCTGCTCCTGGTCCTGGCCCGCCGGGTCCGCGCCGCCCACCGGGCCCGGGTGTGGACCGCGCTGGGCCACCCGAGCTGGTCGGCGTACGCGCTCGCTGAGTTCGGCATCGGCCGCTCGACCTCGTACCGGCTGCTCGACCTGGCAGCCGTCGCCGAGGCGATCGAGGACACCGTCCACGCGGAGCTCGGGGTGTCCCACACGTGGGAGAGCACCGACATGGTCCTGCCGGTGCGCGCGGTCCTCGGCCTTAGCCGTCGGCCTCAAGGGCCGGATCAGCGAGCTCACCGACCTGATCGCCGAACGCCGCACCCCTGACATGTCGTCCGCCGAGCTGGAGACTGGCCTCACCCGGACGGCTTCACCGCCGATGCCTGGCGCCGCCACGTGAGCGCTGGCCGCGACCTGGTCTCCCGGAACCACGCGACCCAGCACCGGATCGGCGCCCTTGCTCTGGAGACCGTCGCCGCCTACATCTCCGCCCGCCAGGCCGAGGACATCCTCGCGCGGGTCGCCAGCGCCATCGGCACTGCTGAAATCCTCGCCTGCCGCCGATACGCGATCTCCGGGGACGTCCGGCGAAAAACGGCTGGTAGAGCCGCAGGCCACACGCGAGGGCTTGACGGGTGAGTTCGCATGCTCAGGTGTCCCGTATTCGCGGCTGAGCGCGGTCGAGGCTCACGGTGGGTGATCCGCGCAACCTGAGAGCTGTCCGTAACTGGACGGCGCCTCCTTGCCGATCCCGGGTCGGACCGTGTCGGTGGCTGGTGACAGGATCCAGGGGTGCTGATCAAGGGATACGACGTCGGCCCGTTGGCGTCGGGCGAGCCATTGCTGTTCCACCCAGGCTTCTGGTCGAACTACCTCTTGGCGATGTGCAGCGCCGGGGGATGTGCCGAGCGCCCGGTTCCGGAGTGGTTCGGTGAGGACGGCGCTGATGTCGATGGCCTGTCCGAGGTCCTCTTCGATCCTGAGCACTGGCCAGTGTTCAGGATGCCAGCAGAGGACGGCCCCGGAGTCGTGGTGATCTACCGCAACCTGGAAGGCGATTACGGCACTGACTACCTCCTCACCCATCCAGGCAGAGGCTACGTCGA
This sequence comes from Kitasatospora sp. NPDC002965, assembly GCF_040611255.1. Lineage (NCBI taxonomy): Bacteria > Bacillati > Actinomycetota > Actinomycetes > Kitasatosporales > Streptomycetaceae > Kitasatospora > Kitasatospora sp. NPDC002965. The sequence goes on from NZ_JBEXNT010000157.1 coordinate 9,895, forward strand.
GCAGCTCGCCAGCTGGGACGGAGAGTTCTCGGGCACCGGGCTGACATGGCAAGAGCTGATCCGGATCGCTGACAGCCCGTCCCTTGCGGACGAAGGCGTCCAGGACGCAGCCAGCCGCTTCCTGCTGCTGTTTCCCCTCCTCACCGACCTGGACGTGCCGGAAGGAGCATCGGCAAGGCTGATCGCCGTCCTGACTGCAATCGGCGCGCCGCAAGACACCTCCTCCCTCGCGGCGGAGCATCTGCTGGCCCACCTTACGAGGAGATCCCGACACGACCCCGCGTGGACCTCTCACCTGAGCGGCAGCTGAGAGGTGGACCAACCCGCTGATCACACCCGTGGAAAGATTCTTGGCACGGCTGGTGTGATCACGGCGTCGGTGTTTCCCGGATAGCCCCGTTCTCTGGGCTGAGTCCTCGCACCTTCGGGAAGCTGGTAACGGTTCTGCGGCACCAGGGTGCGGCCGCGGTTCGCAAGGGCCGTCCTTGGAGCCTTCCGTTGGAGGGACCGAGCCCTATTGGTCACGGCCTACTGACGGATGAACCTCACGATGCGACAACTCGCTTCGGTGTTCGGGGTGTTGAAGTCGGCGGCGGGCCAGATCATCGACCATCTCGGGCCGATGCTCGCTCGCCAGCCCCGCAAGCGGTTCGCCAAGGACACCGTGCTCATTGTGGACGGCACCATGGTCCCCACCCGCGACCACACCATCACCGAGCGTTCGAAGAACTACCGGTGCTCCACCAACCACCAGGTCGTCATTGACGCCGACACCCGCCTGATCGTCGTGGTCGGCCAGCCGCTCGCCGGTAACCGCAACGACTCAGATCTCGCGCGCATCGCGGCGATCCAGGCCGGTTCACGGTCTGTGGCCGAGGAGGATGGTGAGCAGGGTGCGGGCCTCGCGTCGGCGGGCGGGGGTGGGGGCGGCGAGGGCGGTGATCGCGATGGCGGTGATGGTGGCGAGGTAGCCGGCCGCGGTGGTGGCCAGGGCGAGGGTCGCGGGGTCGTGAACGGGCATGGCGGTCTCCCGGATGCGGGTCAGGGCAGGGCAGGGCGGGGCTGGGCCCGGGGCCCGCGCGGGTGGCGCGGGCCCGGCCGGGGGTCAGTGCGCGGCGAGTTCCTGGAGCTGGTGGGCGATGTCGCCGGTGGGCAGGCTGAACGGCCCGCACATCTCGTCGCTACCGCCGGGCAGGCCGTCGATGGCCGCGCGCAGCGCGTGATCGGGGCTGGGCAGGCCGGTGGTGTCGCGCATCGGCGGGGCCAGGCGGGAGCCCAGGCGGGGCCAGCCGGGCATGTCGGGCAGGGAGGGGCGCAGGGGGGTGGTGGCGCCCTCGTCGAGGCGGGCCGCCTGGTGGAACCAGTGCTCCGCCTCCCGGAGCTCGCCGGCGCGGATGTGGTGGAGGTAGAGACAGTAGGCGGCTGTCAGGTCGCCGTCGCCGGCGGCGAACTGCCACCACCACTGGGCCTCGAACCGCAGGCCGGCGAGGTCGAGGAGGCAGCCGAAGACCAGGCCCCCGCGCGGCTCCCAGCGCGTCACCAGCGCGCTCACCAGCTCGTCGGCGCCCGGCTCGTTGATCACGAGCTTGGCCAGGGCCTTCAGGTCCCGGCCGGCGTCGGCCCCCAGCAGTTCCCCCGGGCCCGCGTCCAGGACCGGGGCGGCGGCGGGCGCGGGCGCGGGCACGCGTCCGGGGGGCGGGGCGGCCGCCCGGCGGGCGGCCTGCTTCTCCGCGACGTAGCGGCGGCCGGCCTCCAGGTCGTAGCGGGGGCGGGCGCCGGGAGCGGGGCCGGCGTTCTTCAGCAGGCGGTCGATGTCGTAGGTCATCGAGATCACTCCTGGTCGGGCGTGGCGGGGCCGGGGTGCAGCAGGCGGCGCGGGGTGAGGCGGGCCCTGAGCCTGGCCTTGGCCTGGGAGGTCAGGGAGCGCACCGTCCGCTCGTCGATGCCCATCGCCAGGGCGGTGCGCTCCACGCTGAGGCGGTTGAGGTAGCGCAGGACGACGGCGTCGAACTTCGCGCCGGACAGCTCCAGGACCGCGGCCGCCACCGAGACGCCGACCTCCAGGTCGGTGGTGACGGCGTCGATGTCGGCGATCAGCTCCTGCGCCTCCTCCCGGTACGCCACGACGGCGAACACGATCCGCTCGATCAGCAGGCGGTGTTCCTCGTCCCGGGCCTGCTCGGCCTCGACCGTGCGGCGCAGGGCCGCCCAGGCGAAGGCGTGCGGGTTGGGATCGGTCAGCACCCGCTCCCAGCGGTCGGCGAGCGCGAGGAAGACCTCGTCGACCAGCTCCTGCGCGAGCTCCTGGTCGCCGAGGAGGGTGAAGGCGTAGTCGAAGTAGGCCTGACCGTGAAGCTCCTGGAAGCCCCGGAAGGCTATCGGCAGGTCGATCCCCGCGGCGGTGCCGGCGGCGTCGGTGAAGGGCTGCTCGCTCATCACGCCTCCGCCTCCCCCACCAGGTCGGGGACACTGCCGCGCGGACGCGGGGAGCGGCCGGCCCCGAACACGGGGCCGGGAGCAGGACGGCCCGGCCGGGCGGTCCCGGCGGGGACGGGGAAGAGGGCGGGGGAACACATGGCGCAGAGGGTCCTTCCGTACGAGCCGGGAGCCGGATGTGACGCTCCGTTGGCATCGGCGACCGGAGCGTGGTGACACGCAGCATCATGACCCTCGAACACCCCGAACGTTCACGCCCCGAAGGTAAAGAGTTGCGGAGGGTGACATTCCGAGGTTTAGAACGCCCAGGCCCCCGAGAACAGGGCCGATCCGCCCGACTCCTGACAACGGACCCGCCCGGAGAACACACCCGGACTTCACACTATGGAGACAACCCCGAACCGGCTCGAACAACCCGACCAAGGCGCCCGCGGCCGGACCCGTGCGGGCGGATCCGGCCCGGCGAAGCACCCCACAGTCGGCAACCCTTCGGGTTCCGTCACCGTGTAACGGTGACGAAATACCACGGACACCCGACCACCCCTGGGCGCGCCGGCCGGCGGGCGATTGCATGGTCGGCGGCGAGCAGGGCTTCCTGCCAGGCACGGCTGCGCTCAGGTTCCCGCGGTGCGCGCGCCCCTCGCCGCCGTCACCGGCCTTGCTCAGCCCTCCGGCGTCAGGCCGATGGCCTCCCGCCGATCACGCCAGTGCTCCAACAGCGCGATCCAGTGCCACCGGGCCCGGGAGAACACCACCCAGCTCCGGTTCGGCACGTCCCCGGCGAGGTCCTTCAGCACGATCCGCACTGCCAGGTCCAGCCAGCCGGCCATGTAGCCGTACCGCAGCAACAGCTCCCGCAGCTCCTGGTCTGTCGCCGGCACCTGCTTGTCGTCGCGCCAGTGCGCGCCACGGAACTGCTCCGCGGTCAGGGGCCGGCTCATCAGCACCGGCACCACCAGCTCGGCAAAGTCGCGATCCCTGGTCTCGTGACGGCTCATGTCGACGGGACCGCGCAACTGCTGGTGGAGCTCCCGGGCTCCCTCGGTGGAATCGGCGGCCACCACCAGGGCGCGGGGCGCGGGGCTGTTGACCCCGTCATCGGGTTCGCGCGTCACCCACACCCAGAGCTGCACAGATCCGGCCACAAGGCGTGCCCGGTGCCGCTCCGCCTCCGCGTCGTCGCACAGCGGCCCGATCTTCGTCCACGTCCTCGTCCTGATCGTCGGATCCTCCGTCACCGGCGCCCAGTACACGTACGGCAGAACCAGCTGCTCGTGCACCGCCCGCAACCGACCGGCGAACTCCCCGACCGTCAGACCGAGATAGGCGAAGTCTTCCCCGTACCGCTCCAGCTCCACCATCCCGCTGCGCCACAGCGCCCGCTGCAGATCCCCGGCCAGGCTCTGGAACAACCCCGCAGGCAGGCGCAGCGCCGCTTCCAGCGACCCGAGCCGGGAGTTGCACCGCCGGCACAACGCACCACGCACCTCCCACGAGACGTGATCATGATCGACCTGCGCCGACGGCCTCTCGCACAACTCGCAGCCGGGCCGTTCCGCCAAGAACGTGGCCTTTGCCTCGGGCGACATCTTCCGGTAGTCCATACGTGTCTCCAGGACAGGGATCTTCCTCCGGCCACGGTCGCAGGCCCGGCCGACAGAACGTCATCCGTTCGGCCGCGACGACACGCCGCGTGCCGCTGTCCGGGGCGTTCTCCTACGCTCGTTAGTGGGCGCACCCACAGGTGTTCAGAGGAGTAGGCGATGAACGACACCATCGCCAAGGACCGGGTCCACTTCCCTGCCTGCGGCTCGGCCGACACCGTTCGGCGTGACAAGCCCAACGGCCACCGCACCCACGACTGTGCCCGTCGTGAGCGATCGTTCGAGCCGCGCCGGTGCCCGCGATGCGGCGGTGCCCGGATCGACGGATCGACCGGGATCTCCGGTCAGCCGTACGAGACGCTACCGGACACGGCCGGCTGCTGGGACTGCGGCGCCGAGCTTCCGAACTTGCGGGATCCCTTCGACGCCTGACAGCTCGCACCCACCACTGAAGCAGGCCGCCGTCGCGGGTTGAGCGGATTCGGTGCGCGTTGCCGAAGTCGCCGCCCGCCTCGCCTGGCAGACGGCGGCCTGGGCGGGGCGTGCCGCGGCGCGCCACCCGGTCCTCGCGGGCGCCGTGGTCGCCTTGGCCGTTCTGGTCTGCCGCCACCAGGGCCTGCTGGACAGCGCCCGATGGCGAACCGACGCGGTCTCCCTCCGGGAGACGACCGGGGCCCCGCTGGAGCGGTTCGCCGCGGCCAGCGAGGACCACGCCCTCACCCGCGACCGTCTCGTGCTCGTGAAGGCCGCCGGTGAGGCGACCACCGAGCAGCTCGCCGCCCGCCACCTCGCCCGCGTCCGGACCGCCCTGACCCCCGGGCAGTTGCGGGACGCGCTGGCGGCCAGCGGCGCCCGTGTCCCCGCGACCCGGCTGAAGGCCGCAATGCGCGAGCACCCCGGCTTCACCCGGCTCACCGGGGACCGGTACTTCCTGGGCCGTCCCGCACTTCCCGGTACCGCCCGCTGACCCGCGCAAGGACGTCCTACCCGACCAGAGCCGCGCCCGGGTCCGGGGCCGTCGCACCGGCCCCGGCCCTGGACAGGGCACGCCGTCCCAGGCACTAGCGTTGACGGCAACGGGCCGCGGCGGGCGGGCTGGGGGCTTCCACGGCTCCGGCCCGCCGACGCCGACACGGGCCTCGCGGGCGGCCCTTCCGGCGAACCCGTCTCGAATTCACCCGATGGAGTGAACCTCCCGTTCCCCGGGCCCGTCGTCGAGCGGCCAGGACACCATGGCGTCGTCCCCGGCGCAGAAAGCGAGAAGAGCGGTGAGCAGCACGGACTTGACGGTCTTGCCGGCCGCCTTCGAGCCGGCGGACCCGCCGCGCAACGGCAGGATGCGGTTCTGGCGGCCGAACGTGACGGTGGCCTTCCCCGATGAACCGCCGGAGGGCTTCGAGGAATACGCCGGGCAGGAGACGGCGGTGGTGCGTCACCAGGCCAACGGCGTGCGCAGCTCGCGGGTCCCGTGCTGGTCGGTGCCGGTCGACTTGGCCCTGCCGCTGCTCAGCCGGGCCCGGATCCGGGGAACCGGCGACGAGGCCTGCCGATTCTGGGGCGGCGTCTCACTGTTCGCCCTGGAGCTGATCTCGCGGGGCCGGCTGGACGTGGACGTGACCGAGGCGGGCTTCGACACCTGGCGGTGCGTGCCGCAGACCGACCAGGAGCGGGCGCAACTGGCCGCGTTCGCGCGCTCGATGCCGCCGACCGCGCACGCGATCCCCTTTCAGGCGCTGTACGGCGGGCGGCCGATGCTGCCCGAGCCCGCGTTCCTGCTCCAGGCCTACCTGGACGCGGTCGCGGACACCGTCGCCCGTACGCCCGAAGGCCCCGAGCGGGCCGGCACGCCGGTGTTCACGGCCCTTCCGGTTCAGCACGTACCGCAGCTGGCCCTGCGCGAGACCCCCGCCCCGGTCCCGCTGGCCCGGATCTCGCTGCTCGTGGAGATCGACGAGGACGGACCGTCCGGTGTCCGCGCCTTGCTGCAGGTGCGCCGCACCGGCATCGACGAAGCCCTGCTGAGCCCGGCGCGGCTGTGGGCCGAGGACGGAGATCCGGGACTCGACCCGGTCCGGGTGCACGCCGACGTCGCGCTGCATGCCGCCGCCGACGCGTGGGCGCCGATGAAGGAGTTCCTGGACTTCCCCGGCCTCCCGGCTCTGGACCTGTCCCCCGAGGAGGTGGACGACCTGCTCGGCCAAAGCGCGGGCGACCTCGCGGACGCGGGCTGCGACGTCCTGCTGCCGCGCGACGTGGTCCGGGCGCTCACGGTGCGCGCCCAGGTGTCGGCGAAGAGCCCGGGCTCGGCGCTGGCCGGCCAGTTGCTGGGCCAGGAGAAGCTGCTGGAGTTCAGGTGGCGCATCGCCCTGGGCGGCAGGGAGCTCAGCCAGGCGGAGATGAACCGGCTGGCTGAGGCCCGGCGGCCCTTCGTGCGGCTGCGCGACCAGTGGGTGCGGGTCGACTCCGCGCTGGTCGCCAAGCTCCGCCGGCGCCGCATCGGCGACCTGACCGGTATCCAGGGCCTGGCCGCCGCGATCACCGGGACGATCGACGGACCCGACGGCGAGGTGGTCGACCTCGCGCCGGTGAGCGGCCGACTCGCCGCCCTGCGCCAAGCGGTGGCCGGTGCCCGCGAGCGCCCGGCCGCCGTACCCGCGACGCTGAACGCCACGCTGCGCCCGTACCAGGAGGTGGGCCTGGCGTGGCTGCAGCAGCTGACCTCGGTCGGCCTGGGGTGTGTGCTCGCCGACGACATGGGCCTGGGGAAGACACTGCAGGTCATCGCGCTGCACCTGTCCCGGCAGGAGCAGCCTGACACGGCCGGACCGGCGCTGATCGTCTGCCCCGCCACCCTGCTGGGTTCGTGGGCCGGCGAGCTGGCCCGCTTCGCCCCTCACGTCCCGGTCCACCGGGTCCACGGCCCCGAGAGCCTCCCCGACGACCTGCCCGGCGACGCGGTCGTGCTGACCACCTACACCACTCTGCACCGCCGCCTGGATCAGCTGACCGCCCGCCGATGGTCCCTGGCTGTCCTGGACGAGGCCCAGCACGCCAAGAACCCGCACACCTCCATCGCCAAGGCCGTCCGAGCGATCCCCGCACAGGCCAGGGTCGCGCTGACCGGAACCCCGGTGGAGAACAAGCTCGCCGACCTCAAGTCAATCATCGACTACGCCGTACCCGGCCTGCTCGGCTCCGACGCCGACTTCCGCACCCGCTACGCCCGGCCGATCGAGGCCGAGGGAGACCAGGCGGCCGCGGCCCGGCTGCGGAACCTGACCGGGCCATTCATCCTTCGCCGCCTCAAGTCCGACCCGGCAATCGCTCCGGAACTTCCGCCGAAAATCGAAACCGACCGGCAGGTCGACCTGACGACGGAGCAGGCCGCCCTCTACGAGGCCGTCGTCCGCGAGCACCTGGCGCTGATCGCCTCCAGCGAGGGCATCGCCCGCAAGGGTCTGGTCTTCAAGCTGCTGACGGCGCTGCGGCAGATCTGCCTGCACCCCGCCCTGTACCTCCAGGACGAGGACAACCCGGCCGGCCGCTCCTTCGCCGAGCGGTCCGGCAAGGTCACGCTGCTCGACGAGCTCCTGGACGTGATCATCCCCGAGGGCCAGGCCGTTCTCGTGTTCAGCCAGTACGTGGGCATGGTCCGGCTGCTGTCCGATCACCTGGGCACCCGCGGCATCGGTCACGAGCTGTTGCACGGCCAGCTGACGGCCCGCCAGCGCACCCGGATGGTCGACCGGTTCCAGGCCGGAGAGTTCCCGGTGTTCCTGCTGTCGCTGCGCGCCGCCGGGACCGGCCTGACCCTCACCCGGGCCGGACACGTCGTCCAGCTCGACCAGTGGTACAACCCTGCCGTGATGGACCAGGCCGCGGACCGCGCCTACCGGATCGGCCAGACCCAGGCGGTGCAGGTTCATCGGCCGATCGCCGCCGGCACGATGGAGGACAACGTCATGAAGGTACTCTCCGACAAACGCCGCCTGGCCGACCTCGTCCTGTCCGGCGGAGATGCCGGGCTCAGTGAGCTGACCGACCAGCAGCTGGCCGACCTCGTCCGGCTGAGGCGCCCGTGAACATCGCCGGCCCCGCCTCCTACCACCGGGCCTATCCCCCGGCCACCGCACCCGACGGCAAGACGGACGCCGTCACCCCGATCGGCCTGGCCTGGATCGACGCCCTGGCCTCCGACCAGAAGACCCGAGGCCGGATCGCCCGCGCACGCTCCTACGCCCGGAGCATCCGGATCACTGATCTGACCTTCGGCCTCTCCCGGCACCACCCGAACATCACCAACAAGGCCACGATCGTCAGCTGCTCCCTGTCCGAGGACGACGACACCTCGCACTGGTCCTATAGGAGCCTTGCGACCCGCGTCTCGGTGGCCATCCCCGCCATGCCGGACACGGCCTGGAGGGAGCTGACCCATATCGCCCGCGCCGTCCCGGCGCGCTGGGCGCAGCTGGACGGCGCCGGGATCACCGAGCGGCTGCTCGCCGAAGCCCAGCGCCATGACCTGCCGTTGCTGCCGACTCCGCGCGACCTGCACGTCAACTGTGACTGCGGCTCACGCAGCGGGCCGTGCAAGCACGCGGTCGCCCTGGTTCTCCAGGTGGCCCGGGTGCTGGACACCGATCCGCTCGCGCTGCTTCTTCTACGCGGCCGGGCCGCCGCGGACTTCCTGGCCGGCGTCGCCGATCCCGACCACCACAGCCTCACACGGAGCTTCCGGCCCGGTGCCCCTGTCGCACTGCCCGAGGTGTCGGCCGACGACGCTTACGCCCGGCGCCACCCCTCCACCCGGCCGCCGCTGCCGTCCCCGCCGGCGACCGGGACCGCTGGCGCGACTGTATCCCTCACCCCGATGCCGGGCATCGACATGGACGCCCTCACCCTGCTGGCGCTGCGCACGACCAAGCGGGCCAGCGCGATGCTCGACGGCCTTCTCGCCGAGGCCGGACCCGTTCACCGGGCTGCCATTGGCCGTCCCCGGTCCGACGAGGCCGCTGACCCGGTGGCTCGGCAGACGCAGCACCGGCTCTCCGCCCAGCCGACGTTCCAGGGCTGACCCCGCCGATCGGCTAGGTCGCACGGGGGACCGAGGTGGGCGATCAGGTCCGGCAGAACGAGCGGAACGCTGCGGCCATGCAGATGGGGTCGGCGTCAGGCCATCGGCCGACCGTCCAGGAGGAAGGCCGAGACGCCCGATCGAGGGACGGCGGTGACCGACTCGAACCAGTTCCGCTGCAGGGGCTGGAGGTACGGCAGCCACTCCTGCGCGGTGCGACAGGCGAAGGTGTCGTGTTCGGCGCTGAGCCGAACCGGGCGGCCGGCGGGCACGGGGTCGGTGGTGAAGGTGAAGTCGACCACGGGGCCCCAGCCGTCCTAATCGAGGGTGCGGTAGTCGACGGCAAGTGCGCGCAGCTGGTGGTGATGGATTCCGGCTTCCTCGCGGAGCTCGCGGAGTACGGTGGCGGGCGGGGTCTCGTCGGGGTCGCTCAGGCCGTCGGGGATCTGCCACCAGGCGGGGCGTCCGGGGTAGCCGTGGGCCTGGCGCAGCATGAGGATGCGGCCCTGGTCGTCGGCGAGGAGGACGCCGGCGGAGGTGATGTGGTGCGGGACTGTGGCCGCGAACGCAGTGCCCGATCCGGACGGCCTGGAGGAGGAGGCGCACGTGCTGGCGGGCGGGTACACCTGGGTCGACCCGAAGTCGGTGGTGCGCACCGCCGACCCGGTGGCGTGGGGGACGATCGCCCGGGACGGGGAGCGGGCCGGCTTGATCTGGATCCCGAACGCGATCCGCGAGTGGCTGGCCTGCGGCGTCGTCCCCGCACTGCTGCGGGAGGCCATGATCGGCTCCGCGCCTGTCCAGCTTCGGCGCCTGGACGGGCCCGCCGGTCCGCTGCACACTTCACACATGGACGGCACCCACCGCCTGCACCTGTGGCGGGTCCTGAACCTGCCGGGCCTGTACGCCTGGGTCGAGGCCGCCGCCCTGCCCCGGCGGCTGACGCCGAACGCGGTGTGCGGCGATGGCGCCGGGCACGGTGTTTCGAAGCAGGTCGCCCGGATCTAGGCCGGCCTGCACGCCAAGGGCATCCTGCACGGCGACCTCACCCACCCCGGCGAGTCGTACGGCACGCTGGAGCTCCACGCGGTCCCGGCGCTGTGGCTGCTCTACCCGCCCGCCCTCGCCGCGGCCTACGGCCGCCGCTACGCCGAGGTCTACCCCGGGGCCTGGGAGCGCGCCGGAATCCCGGCGGACGTCTTCACCACGGCGGAGACCTGGAGCGCCTGGGCGGCCGACTGACCCGTCACAGGGTGGCAGGTGCGGCACAGCAGACCGAAAGGCCACTTGGCCGCTGCCGGGTGCCCGGTACACGCGCCGGTAGCCGTCGGCGGCACGGGGCGCAGGTCGGTGCGGCACCCGACGCAGGCCAGGCCCATCGCGGCCGCCTGCCAGTCGGCCGTGAGCCCGAGCACCGCCCCGGCCGGAACCTGTGCGCTGGCCGCACCGCCCGTACGAGGTGGTGCGGCACGCCCGGCACTACTTCCTGAGCCCGGGCCGCGTCGACCAGCCGCCGCCGGGCGAACAGCAAGTGGTGGATGGTCCGGCTCGGGCACCTGCTGCAGCACGGCCTGGTCACCGTCGTCGACCCGGTCGGCAGCGTGTGGAGTGACCCGGTGCGCGCCGGCGAGGACGACGAGCGGAGCCTGCGCAACAAGCTGGACGCGCTGTACGTCCCCGGGCCACGGTGGGACGGCACCGCCGTGGTGGAGCCCGAACC
>NZ_JBEXNT010000158.1:0-20466 GCF_040611255.1 Kitasatospora sp. NPDC002965
ACGTGGGCGTTGGTGCCGCTGATGCCGAACGAGGACACCCCGGCCCGGCGCGGCCGGTCGGTCGCGGGCCAGTCGCGCGCCTCGGTCAGCAGCTCCACCGCACCGGCGGACCAGTCCACCTGCGAGGACGGCTCGTCCACGTGCAGCGTGCCCGGGAGGATCCCGTGGCGCATCGACTGCACCATCTTGATGATGCCCGCGACACCTGCCGCCGCCTGCGTGTGCCCGAGGTTCGACTTCACCGAACCCAGCCACAGCGGCTCGCCGGAGCGGTCGCGCCCGTACGTCGCCAGGAGGGCCTGGGCCTCGATCGGGTCGCCCAGCGGCGTGCCCGTCCCGTGGGCCTCCACCACATCGACGTCGCCGGTACCGAGCCGTGCGTTGGCCAGCGCCTGGCGGATCACCCGCTGCTGCGACGGACCGTTCGGCGCGGTCAGACCGTTGGACGCACCGTCCTGGTTCACCGCACTGCCCCGCACCACCGCGAGGACCGGGTGACCCAGACGCTCGGCATCGGCCAGCCGCTCCACGAGCAGCATGCCGACACCCTCGCCCCAGCCGGTGCCGTCCGCGCCGTCCGCGAAGGACTTGCACCGGCCGTCGGCCGCGAGACCGCGCTGCCGCGAGAACCCGACGAAGGTGTTCGGGGTACCCATGACGGTCACGCCGCCGGCCAGCGCCGCGTCACACTCCCCGCTGCGCAGCGCCTGCACCGCCAGGTGCAGGGCGACCAGCGAGGACGAGCACGCCGTGTCGACGGTGACCGCCGGACCCTCCAGACCGAAGGTGTACGACACCCGGCCCGACGCGATGCTCCCGCCGGTGCCCATGAAGCCCTCGGCACTGTCGTCCGAGGCCCCCAGCACCATCGAGTAGTCGTTGTACATCACGCCCGCGAACACCCCGGTCCGCGAACCGCGCAGGCCCAGCGGATCGATACCCGCCCGCTCGAACGCCTCCCACGACGTCTCCAGCAGCAGCCGGTGCTGCGGGTCCATCGCCAGCGCCTCGCGCGGCGAGATCCCGAACACCTCCGGGTCGAAGTCCCCCGCGCTGTAGAGGAATCCACCTTCACGCGTGTACGACGTACCGGGGTGGTCAGGGTCGGGGTGGTACAGGTTCTCCACGTCCCAGCCACGGTCCTCGGGGAAGAACCCGATCCCGTCCCGCCCGGACGCCACCAGCTCCCACAGGTCCTCCGGCGAGGCGACGCCCCCGGGGTAACGGCACGCCATCCCCACGATCGCGATCGGCTCGTCCGAGGCGACCGCGGCGGTCACCACCGGGGCCGCCGCCGCGACCGCCCCGGCGAGTTCGTCGGCCAGGTACGCGGCGAGTGCGACGACGTTCGGGTAGTCGAAGACCAGCGTGGAGGAGAGCCGCAGTCCGGTCACCGCGTTGAGCCGGTTGCGCAGTTCGACGGCGGTCAGCGAGTCGAAGCCCAGCTCGCTGAACGGCAGGTCCGCGGCGACCGCCGACCCGTCGGCGTGGCCGAGGACCGCGGCCACGTGTGTGCGGACCAGGTCGAGGCCGACCCGCTCGCGTTCGGCCTCCGCCAGCCCGGCCAGGCGGGCGGCGAACCCGCCGCCCGCCGTGGCCGCCGCGGGCCGTCCCGGCGCCGGCACCAGCCCGCGCAGCAGCGGCGGCACCCAGGGCCGGGACCGCAGCGCGGCCAGGTCGAGCCCGAGCGGCACGACGGCCGCGCGGTCGGCGGCCAGCGCGGCGTCGAACGCGGCGAGGCCCTGCTCGGCACCGAGCGGCACGATGCCGCCCTGCCGGGCCCTCGCGCGTTCGGCGTCGCTGAGCCCGCTGCCCATCCCGGCGTCCCACAGGCCCCAGGCCAGCGAGGTGGCCGGGACGCCCTGCGACCGCAGTTCGGCGGCGTAGGCGTCCAGGAAGGCGTTGGCGGCGGCGTAGTTGGCCTGGCCGGGACCGCCGAACAGGCCGGCGGCCGAGGAGTACAGCACGAACGCCGTCAGGGGCCGGTCGGCCGTGGCGGCGCGCAGGTTGGCGGCGGCGTCCACCTTGGCGCGGAACACCGTCCGCAGCCGCTCCGGGGTGAGGTCGGCGAGGAGCGCGTCGTCGAGCACGCCGGCGGCGTGGATCACCGCGGTGACCGGCTCGTCCCGCAGGACCTCGGCGACGGCGTCGGCGTCGGCCAGGTCGCACGCGGCCGACCGTACGGTCACGCCGTCGAGGTCGAGGTCGGGGTCGGCGGCCCCGCCGGACCGGGAGAGCAGCAGCAGGTCACGGACGCCGTGCGTCTGCAGCAGGTGCCGGACGAGCAGTCGCCCGAGGGTGCCGGTGGCACCGGTGACGACCACGAGGCCGTCGCCGAGGTCCGCCGTGCCCGACGCCCGGATCCGGGCCAGGCGCGGCACGCGGACGACGCCGTCACGGACCAGGGCCTCCGGCAGCGGGACGAACAGCTCCTCCGCCGCGTCCACCAGGTGGATGCGGTCCGGGTGTTCGGCCTGCGCCGACCGCACCAGACCCCACAGCGCGGCGCCGTCGGCGTCGGTGATCTCCTCGCCGACCGCGCCCGACGTCCGCACGACGAGCCGGGAGTCGGCCCGGGCCGGGTCGGCGAACCAGGTCTGCAGCAGGGTGAGCAGGGCGGCTGCGCGCTCACCCGCCGCGCCGGGCGCGGTCGCGTCGACCGTCACCACCGGGGCGGGGGCGGGCAGCGCGGCGCCGAGCGGGATCGTGACACGGGGCTCCGCGGACACCTCGGTCTCCTCCGGCACCCACTCCACGCCGTAGAGGAGCCGGTCGGCGGCCGAGAGCTGGACCCCGGAGACCGGCCGGAGCGTCAGCTGCTCGACCTCGGCGACCGGCAGGCCGGACTCGTCGGCCAGTGCCACCCGCACGCTGTCGGGGCGCGTCCCGGGGGTGAGCCGCACCCGCAGGACCGTTCCGGCCTCGCCGGAGATCCGCACGCCCGCGAACTCGAAGGGCAGGCGGACGCCGTGCTCGGGCAGCAGCCCGCCGGCTCCGACGGCGTGCAGGGCGGCGTCGAAGAGCGCCGGGTGCAGCGCGTACCCGGCGACCGCCTCCTCGGTGCCGACCTCGGCCAGCACCTCCGCGCCGTGCCGCCAGACCTTGCGCAGGCCCCGGAAGGCGGGCCCGTAGGCCATTCCGGTGGCGGCCAGCGCCGGGTAGAAGTCCTCGACCGGTACCGGCTCGGCTCCGGCCGGCGGCCAGACGACCAGTCCGGGGTCGGCCGGCTCCTCGCCCTGGGCGGTGAGCGAACCGGTCGCGTGGACGGTCCACGGCTCGGTCTCGTCGGCACGGGCGTGCAGCGTGACCTGGTGCCGTCCGTCGTCCGCACCGGCCGCGACCGTGACGCGCACCTGGACGCCGCCGCCCGCCGTCAGGGTCAGCGGGGTCTGCAGGACCAGTTCCTCCAGCGCCGGGGCGCCCGCCCGGTCGCCGGCGGCGAGCGCCATCTCGACCAGCGCGGTACCGGGCACCACGACCCGGTCGAGCACGACGTGGTCGGCGAGCCAGGGGTGGGTGGCCACCGAGAGCCGGCCGGTGAGCACGGTGGTCGGCGAGTCGGGCAGTTCCACCGCCGCGCCGAGCAGGGCGTGGCCGGTGCCGACCAGGCCGAGGCCGGCCGGGTCGGTCACGTGCAGCCCGCGGCGCGGGCGGGGCCAGTAGGTGACGTGCTGGAAGGCGTAGGTGGGCAGTTCGAGCCGGGTCGCGCCGGTACCGGCGAAGACCGCCGCCCAGTCCACCGCGACGCCGGCCGTGAACAGCCGCCCGAGCGCGGTGAGCAGCGTCTCGGACTCCTCGCGGTCGCGGCGCAGGGCCGCGACGGCGGTCAGCTCGGGGCGGGTGTCCTGCACGAGTGCGGTGAGGACGCCGTCGGGGCCGAGTTCGAGGACCCGGTCGGCGTCGAGGGCGGTGACGGCGTCGGCGAAGCGGACCGGGCGGCGGACCTGGTCGACCCAGTACTCCGGGTCCGACCACTCTCCCTCGGAGACGGCGGCGCCAGTGACGGTGGAGACCGCGGCCAGGCGGGGTGCACCGAACCGCAGGCTCCGGACGACCTCCGCGAACTCGTCGAGCATCGGCTCCATCAGGCGGGAGTGGAACGCGTGACTGGTCCGCAGGCGGGACGTCTTCCAGCCCCGCTCGGCAGCGAGTTCGGCGATCCGCACGATCTCGCCCTCGGCGCCCGACACGACCACCGCGGCCGGGCCGTTGACCGCCGCCAGGTCGATGTCCGGGAACGCCTCCCGCACCTCCCCCTCCGACGCCCCGACCGCCAGCATCGCGCCACCCGGGGGCAGCGCCTGCATCAACCGGCCCCGGGCGGCCACCAGCTTCGCCGCGTCCGCCAGGGTGAGGACCCCGGCGGCGTGGGCGGCGGTGATCTCGCCGACCGAGTGACCGGCGACCACGTCCGGGGTCACCCCCCACGAGCGCACGAGGGCGAGCAGCGCCACCTCCACCGCGAAGATCGCCGGCTGCGCCGAACCCGTCCGGTCCAGCGACTCCGCATCCAGCCCGTGCAGCGTGAGCCCCAGCACCTCGCACGCCTCGTCATAGGCGGTCGCGAACACCGGGAAAGTGTCGTACAACTCCCGGCCCATCCCGACCCGCTGCGACCCCTGACCGGTGAACACCACCGCCAGCCGGCCCTCGGCGGCGACGCCTCCGCTCCGCACGCCGTCGGCGAGGTCGAGCAGCTCCGTCACGGTCTGGTCGCCGGTGCGTGCCAGCACCACCGCCCGGTGCGGCAGCGCCGCCCGGCCGGCCAGCGAGTGGCCGACGTCCAGCAGCCGCGCGGTGGGGCGCGTGTCGAGGAAGTCCAGCATCCGGGCGGCCTGGCCGGCCAGGCCGGCGGCGTCGTGCCCGGAGAGCACCAGCGGCACCACGGGCAGCGGGCGGCCGGCCTGCGGCTCCTCCGCCGGGGCGGCGGGGGCCTCTTCGAGGATGATGTGGGCGTTGGTGCCGCTGATGCCGAACGAGGAGACCCCGGCCCGGCGCGGGTGCGCGGCGCGCGGCCAGGGACGGCCCTCGGCGAGCAGCTCCACCGCTCCGGCCGCCCAGTCGACCTGGGGGGAGGGCCGGTCGACGTGCAGCGTGCGGGGCAGCACGCCGTAGTGCATGGCCAGCACCATCTTGATGACGCCGGCGACGCCGGCCGCGGCCTGGGTGTGCCCGATGTTCGACTTGACCGAGCCGAGCCAGAGCGGCACGCCCCCGGTCCGGTCCTGGCCATACGTCGCCAGCAGCGCCTGGGCCTCGATCGGGTCGCCGAGGGAGGTGCCGGTGCCGTGGGCCTCGACCGCGTCGACCCCGGCGGGGGTCAGCCCGGCGGTGGCGAGGGCCTGGCGGATGACGCGCTGCTGGGAGGGGCCGTTGGGCGCGGTGATGCCGTTGCTGGCACCGTCCTGGTTGACGGCGCTGCCGCGGAGCACGGCGAGCACCGGGTGGCCGGCCCGGCGGGCGTCGGAGAGCCGTTCGAGCAGGACGACGCCCGCGCCCTCGCCCCAGCCGGTGCCGTCACCGGCGGCGGCGAAGGCCTTGCACCGGCCGTCGGCGGCGAGGCCGCGCTGCCGGCTGAACTCGACGAAGGCGCCCGGGGTCGCCATGACGGTGACGCCACCGGCCAGGGCGAGGTCGCACTCGCCGGAGCGCAGCGCCTGGGCGGCGAGGTGCAGGGCGACCAGGGAGGAGGAGCAGGCGGTGTCGACGGTGATCGCCGGGCCCTCGAACCCGAAGGTGTAGGAGACCCGGCCGGAGACCAGGCTGCCGGCGCTGGCCGCCCCGGCGTAGCCCTCGGCTCCGGCGCTGGCCTGGCGCAGCAGCGTGCCGTAGTCGCTGTAGAGGACGCCGGCGAACACGCCGGTCCGGCTGCCGCGCAGCGCGGTCGGGTCGATGCCGGCGCGCTCCAGCGCCTCCCAGGAGGTCTCCAGCATCAGTCGCTGCTGCGGGTCCATGGTGACGGCCTCGCGCGGGCTGATGCCGAAGAACCCGGCGTCGAACCGGCCGGCCCCGGCGAGGAACCCGCCCTCGTCGACGTAGGAGGTGCCGGGGTGGTCCGGGTCGGGGTGGTAGAGCGAATCGAGGTCCCAGCCGCGGTCGTCGGGGAAGCCGGAGACGCCGTCCCGGCTGTCGGCGAGCAGCCGCCAGAACGCCTCGGGGGTGTCCGCCCCGCCGGGGAGGCGGCAGCCCAGGCCGACGATGACGACGGGGTCGTCGAGGTCGGTCCCGGCGGGCCGGGACGTGACGGCAGTGGCCGGGCCGGTCTGCTCCGCCAGCGCGCCGACCAGTTCGCCGCGCAGGAAGGCGACCAGCGCCTGCGGGGTCGGGTAGTCGAAGGTGAGCGTCGCCGGCAGGCGCAGCGCGGTGGCGGCGTTGAGCCGGTTGCGCAGCTCGACGGCGGTCAGCGAGTCGAAGCCCAGCTCGCTGAAGGCCCGGCCGGCCGGGACGGCGTCACCGGAGCCGTGGCCGAGCACCGCGGCGACCTGGGTGCGGACCAGGTCGAGGAGCAGCCGGTCCTGGTCGGCGGGGGCCAGCTCGGCGAGGCGCTGGAGCAGGGAGGCGGCGGTGGCGCCGGTGGCGGCGCGCCGGACGTTCTCGCGGACCATGCCGCGCAGCAGCGGGGGCAGGCCGGCGTCGCCCTGGCGGGCGCGCAGCACGGTGTGGTCGATCCGGATCGGCACCAGCAGCGGATGCTCGGAGTCGAGGGCGGTGTCGAACAGGCCGAGGGCCTCGGGGACCGCCAGCGGTGCGATGCCGCCGCGGCTGAGCCGCCGGCGGTCGACCTCCGACAGGTTCTGGGCCATGCCGGCGTCGGTGTCCCAGGCGCCCCAGGCGAGCGAGGTGCCGGGCAGGCCGCGGCTGCGGCGGGCGGCGGCGAAGGCGTCGAGGTACGCGTTGGCGGCGGCGTAGTTGCCCTGTCCCGGGGTGCCGAACAGGCCGGCGACCGAGGAGTACAGGACGAACGCGTCGAGGTCGGCGCCGGCGGTGGCCTCGTGCAGGTTGACCACCGCGTCGACCTTGGCGCGGAGCACCGCGTCGAGCCGGTCGGGGGTCAGTGCGGTGAGCACGGTGTCGTCCAGGACGCCCGCGACGTGCACGACGGCACGGACGTCCACGCCGTCGAGCACCCGGTCGAGGTCGGTGCGGTCGGCGACGTCGCAGCGGACCAGCCGGACCCTCGCGCCGGCGTCGGTCAGCTCGGACCACAGGTCGGCGGCGCCGGGCGCGTCGGTGCCGCTGCGGCTGAGCAGCAGCAGGTCACGGACGCCCCGGGTGTGCACGAGGTGGCGGACGAGCAGCCGGCCGAGCGTGCCGGTGGCGCCGGTGACGACCGTGGTCCCGCTCTCGCGGGCCTGGTGGGGCATCACCAGGACGTTCTTGCCGATGTGCTTGGCCTGGCTGACGAAGCGGAACGCGTCACGGGCCTGCCGGACGTCCCACGCGCGCACCGGGGGCAGCCGCAGCTCGCCGGCGTCGAACAGCGCGAGGATCTCGGTGAGCATCGCGCCGATCCGGTCCGGGCCGGCCTCGAAGAGGTCGAACGGCCGGTAGCGGACGCCGGGGTGGTCGGCGGCGAGGCGGGCCGGGTCGCGCAGGTCGGTCTTGCCCATCTCCAGGAACCGGCCGCCGGCCGGCAGCAGGGTCAGGGACGCGTCGATGAGCTCGTTGGCCAGGGAGTTGAGCACGACGTCGGCGCCCCGGCCGCCGGTGGCGCGGGCGAACTCCGCGGCGAACGCGGTGGTGCGGGAGGAGGCGATGTCCTCGTCGGGCAGGCCGAGGGCGCGCAGGGCGTCCCACTTGGCGGGGCTCGCGGTGGCCAGGACCCGGGCGCCGAGGTGCCGGGCGATCTGGATCGCGGCGGTGCCGACGCCACCGGCGCCGGCGTGCACCAGCACGGTCTCGCCGGGTTGCACGTCGGCCAGGTCGACCAGCGCGTAGTAGGCGGTGAGGTAGGCCATCGGCACGGCGGCGGCTTCGGCGAACGTCCAGTCGGACGGGATCCGGGCCAGGAGCCGCCCGTCGGTGACCGCGACCGGGCCGAAGCCCCCGGCGAACGCGCCCATGACCCGGTCGCCCGGGGCGAGGTCCGGCCCGTCCGGGCCGACCTCCAGGACGACGCCGGCGCCCTCGCTGCCGAGGTCGAGCGGGTTGTCGCTGGGGTGGACGCCGAGGGCGATCAGCACGTCGCGGAAGTTCAGGCCGGCGGCGCGGACGGCGACCCGCACCATGCCCGGCTCCAGCGGACTCTCGGGCGCGGGGCAGGCGACCAGCCGCAGCTGGTCCAGGGTGTCGCCGCCGGCGGCCTTCTCCAGCCGCCAGGCGGGCGCGTCGGGCGGGGTCATCGTCGGGTCGGGCAGGATGCGGGCCAGCCGGGGCGCGGCGACGGCGCCGCCCCGGACCAGGGCCTGCGGGACGTCACCGGCGGCGACCAGGGCGGGAAGGGCGGCCCAGGACGCCGCGCTGCCGTCGACGTCGGCCAGGACGATCCTGGCCGGGTACTCGGACTGGGCGGAGCGGACCAGGCCCCAGACGGCGGCGTGCGCGAGGTCGGTGGGCTCCTCGCCGGGGCCGCCGGCGACGGCGCCGGTGGTGGTGACGACCAGCGTGGTCCCGGCGTACCGCTCGTCGCCGATCCACTCCTGGAGCGCGGCCAGTACCCGCCGGGTGGCGGTGCGGACGCGGGCGGCCGGACCTGCCGGGTCGTCGTGGTCGGCGTGCCCGGGCGGGCAGTCCAGCAGCAGGACGGCCGGCGGGTCGGCCGGGGCGTCCGGGCCGGCCAGCGGCAGGCCGGTGTCCCGGACGGCTCCGAGGGCGGCCCAGCCGGTCGGGGCCGGGGTCTCCTCCAGCCGGCGTTCGACCCAGTCGACGCCGAACAGCGAGCGGGGTGCCTGGCGCGGCCCGACCGCGAGCGGGCCGGTGGCGACCGGCCGCATGACCATCGAGCCGATGGTCACGACGGGGGCGCCGGTGCCGTCCGCGGCGAGGAGCGCGACCCGGTCGGTGCCGGACGGGGTGAGCCGGACGCGCAGGGCGGTGGCGCCGACGGCGTGCACGGTGAGGTCGGTGAAGGCGAACGCCATCCGGGCCGAGCCGTCGGCGCCGGCCCCGGCGAGGGCCACGCCGTGCATCGCGGCGTCCAGCAGGGCGGGGTGGAGCTGGAAGCGGGCGGCCTGGCCGGTCTCGGACTCCGGCAGGGTCACCTCGGCGTAGACGTCGTCGCCGAGCCGCCAGGCGGCGGTCAGGCCCTGGAACGCCGGCCCGTAGCCGAAGCCGGCGCCGGACAGCCGTTCGTAGAAGCCGTCGACCGGCAGGCGGGTGGCGCCGGCCGGCGGCCAGACGTCCAGGTCGTCCGGCGGGGTCTGCGGGCCGGCGGGGGCGAGGTACCCGGTGGCGTGCAGCGTCCACGGCTCGTCGGGCAGCGCGTCCTCGCGGCGGGAGTGGACGCCGACGGTACGCCGGCCGCTCTCGTCGGCGGCGCCGGTGACGACCTGCAGCGCGACGCCCCCGGACGCGGGGACGGTGAGCGCGGCCTGGACGGTGAGTTCCTCCAGCACCGGCGTGTCGACCTGTTCGCCGGCCCGCAGCGCGAGTTCGACCATCGCGGTGCCGGGCAGGACGGCGGTGCCGAGCACGGCGTGGTCGGCGAGCCAGGGGTGGGTCTGGACGGCGATCCGCCCGGTGAAGACGCTGCCGTCGCCGTCGGCGAGGGTCAGCACCGCGCCGAGCAGCGGGTGTCCGGTCGCGGTCAGCCCCAGTCCGGCGGCGTCGACGGTGACCAGGTCGGCCGGTGAGGGCCAGTACAGCTCCTGCCGGAACGGGTAGGTGGGCAGGTCGAGCGGCTCGGCGGGGCGCACGGGGTGCAGGGCCGACCAGGTCACGGCGGAGCCCGCAGCGTGGATCCTGGCCAGGGCGGTGAGGAACGCGGTGACCTCGTCGCGGTCCCGGTGCAGCGCGGCGACGCACGCCCCGGCGTCCGGCAGCGTCTCCGCGGCCATCGCGGCCAGCACGGTGTCGGGGCCGAGTTCCAGGTAGCGGCCGGCGCCCAGGGCGTCCAGCGCCCGGACGGCGTCGGCGAACCGGACGGGGCTGCACACCTGGTCGACCCAGTACTGCGGGTCGCTCCACTGGCCGACGGCGACCGGGCGGCCGGTCACGGCGGACACCGCCGCGAGGGTGGGTTCGGCGAAGTCGAGGCCGCGGACCACCGCACCGAACTCGGCGAGCATCGGCTCCATCAGCCGGGAGTGGAACGCGTGGCTGGTGTTGAGCCTGCTGGTCTTCCAGCCGGCGGCGCGGGCCTTCTCGGCGAACCGGTCGACCGCGGCCTCGGGGCCGGAGAGCACGACGGCGGACGGACCGTTGACGGCGGCGATGTCGAGGTCGTCGGGGCCGGCCTCCCGGACGGCGTCCTCGGTGGCGCGGACGGCGAGCATGGCTCCGCCGGACGGCAGCGCCTGCATCAGCCGGCCGCGGGCGACGACCAGGGCGGCGGCGTCGTCCAGGGAGAGCACGCCGGCGGCGTGGGCGGCGGCGATCTCGCCGACCGAGTGGCCGGCGACGATCTCGGGCTCCAGGCCGAGGCCGCGGACGGTCTCCAGCAGGGCGACCTCGACGGCGAACAGCGCCGGCTGGGCGTAGCCGGTCCGGTGCAGGAGGTCGCTGTCGAGGACGTCCCGCAGCGGGAGGTCCCCGGGCTGCCGGACGAGGTGGCGGTCGAGGGCGGCGGCGACGGTGTCGAACGCCTCCGCGTACCGGGGGAACCGCTCGGCGAGCCGGCGGCCCATGGCGGTCCGCTGGGCGCCCTGGCCGGTGAAGAGGAAGGCGAGCTTGCCCTCGGCCGGCTCGCCGGTGACCAGGCCGGCGCCGGGCTCGCCGACGGCGAGGGCGGCGAGGCCGCTCAGGAGCGACTCCCGGTCGTCGGCGAGCAGCACGGCGCGGTGCTCCAGCGCGGCGCGGCCGGTCGCCAGGGCGTGACCCAGGTCGGCGATCCGCACCCGGGGCCGGTCCTCGACGAAGGTGTAGAGCTGCCGGGCCTGCGCGCGCAGGGCGTCGGCGTCCCGGGCGGACAGCACCACGGGGGCCGGCAGCAGCGGGGCCGGCCCGGCCGGGGCCGGCTGCTCCGCGGCCGCGCCGGCCCCGTCCGTGCCGTCCGCGCCGTCCGCGCCGGTCCCGGCCGCGGTCGGCGCGGGCGGCTCCTCGATGATCATGTGGACGTTGGTGCCGCTGACCCCGAACGAGGAGACACCGGCCCGGCGGGGGGTGTCCCGGCGGGGCCAGGGGAGGGCCTCGGTGAGCAGTTCGACGTCGCCGGCCGCCCAGTCGACGTGCGGGCTGGGCTCGTCCAGGTGCAGCGACTTCGGCATGGTCTCGTGCCGCATCGCCAGCACGGCCTTCATCACACCGGCGACGCCCGCGGCGGCCTGGGTGTGGCCGATGTTCGACTTGACCGAGCCCAGCCGGGCCGGGCGGCCGGCGGTGCGGTCCTGCCCGTAGGTGGCGAGCACGGCCTGGGCCTCGATCGGGTCGCCCAGCCGGGTGCCGGTGCCGTGCGCCTCGATCAGGTCGACGTCGTCGACCGAGAGCCCGGCGTTGGCCAGCGCCTGCCGGATGACGCGCTGCTGAGAGGGGCCGTTGGGAGCGGCGATGCCGTTGCTGGCACCGTCCTGGTTGACGGCGCTGCCGCGGATGACGCCGACGACGGGGTGGCCGAGCCGCCGGGCTCGGGAGAGCCGCTCCAGCAGCAGCAGGCCGACGCCCTCGGAGAGCCCGATGCCGTCGGCCTCGGCGGAGAACGCCTTGCAGCGGCCGTCGGCGGCCAGACCGCGCTGGCGGCCGAACTCGGTGAACGCGCCCGGGGTGGCCATCACGGTCACACCGCCGGCCAGCGCCATCGTGCACTCGTCGGCGCGCAGGGCCTGCGCGGCGAGGTGGATGGCGACCAGCGACGAGGAGCAGGCGGTGTCGATCGTGACGGCGGGGCCTTCGAGGCCGAGCGTGTAGGACACCCGGCCGGAGAGGACGGCCGCGGTGGTGCCGGTGATCAGGAAGCCCTCGGCCGCCTGCACGCTGCCGCCGATGAGCCGGACGTAGTCCTGCGTGTTGGAGCCGATGAACACACCGGTACGACTGCCGCGCAGCGTGGTCGGGTCCACCCCCGCCCGCTCCAGGGCCTCCCAGGACGCTTCGAGCACCTGCCGCTGCTGCGGGTCCATCGACAGCGCCTCGCGCGGGCTGATGTCGAAGAACGCCGCGTCGAACTCGCCGGCCCCGTCCAGGAAGCCGCCCTCGGAGGACCGCCCGTCGGTGGTCCCGGAGCCCTCGTCGTAGGCGTCGTCGAGGTCCCAGCCGCGGTCCGCGGGCGGGCGGCCGATGGCGTCGGCGCCGGCGTTCACCAGCCGCCACAGGTCGTCGGGGCTGCGGACGCCGGCCGGGTAGCGGCAGCTCATGGCCACGATCGCGATCGGCTCCCGATCGGCGGACTCAGCCTTGTGGAGCCGCTCACGGGTCTGGTGCAGATCCGCCGTGACCCGCTTGAGATAGTCGAGGAGCTTCTCTTGAGCCACCAACTCAGGCCTCACCAAGTTCGGTTCGCGCGGAGCGCGGGGAAGCGATGCGGGGGACCGCCGAAGCGCGTGTCCGCACTCCTGCCAGCCTGGGCCGAACGTAGGCCGCCTCCCGGGCGGCGGCCTACCCCTACCCCTCCCCTGCCGGGACCGGGGTGCCCGGGAGCCGGGGTGCCCGGGAGCCGGGGTGCGGGCCCGACCCCGGACGCGCGCGCGGGCCGCGCCCCCCGGAGTTCCGGGGGGCGCGGCCCGTGACACGTCCGGCGGCGTCCCCCGGTTTCCCGTCCGGAGGCCCCGCCGCACGCCCGCGCTACGACACGCCGAGCTCGTCGATGAACCGGAAGACCTCGTCGGCGCTGGCCGCCTCCAGCCGGTCACTCACCGACTCCGCGCCGTCCTCCGCCGGGCCGGCGTCCTCGTCGAGGCCCGCGAGCAGACCGCGCAGCCGCATGGCGACCCGCAGGCGCAGCGCGGTGTCGTCCGCGGTGGCCGTCAGTGCCTCGGTCAGCTGGTCGATGGTGGCCAGCACGCTCTCCGGGGTCGCGCCGCCGCCCGTCACCAGGCCCTCCAGCAGCAGTCCGGCCACCGCTGCCGGGGTCGGCCGGTCGAAGACCAGCGTCGCCGGCAGGGACAGGCCGGTGGCGGCGGTCAGCCGGTTGCGCAGATCGACCGCGGTCAGCGAGTCGAACCCGAACTCCTTGAACGGGCGGCGGGCCTCGACCGCGTCCGGGCCGTCGTGCCCGAGGACGGCGGCGGCGTGGCCGCGCACCAGGTCGAGCGCGATCTGCTCGTGCTCGTGCGGGGGTGCGGCGGCCAGCTGCTCGCGCAGCGCCGCACCGGCGTCGGCCGGCGGGGCGGCCTCGGCGGTCGCCCGCAGGGCCCGGACGTCCGGCAGGTCGGCGATCAGCGGGCGGGACCTCGCGAAGCCGAAGGCCGGGGCGAAGACCGACCAGTCGACGTCGGCGACCGCGAGGAAGGTCTCCCCCGCCCCGGCGGCCTGCCGCATCGCGGTGATCGCGGCCTCGGGGGACATGCCCCGGAAGCCGCGCCGGCGCATGTACTCCTCGCCTCCGGTCGCCTCGGCCATCCCGCCGCCGTCCCACAGCCCCCAGGCCACCGAGGTGACCGGCAGGCCACGCTCGCGGGCCTGCTCGGCCAGCACGTCGAGGGCGGCGTTGGCCGCGCCGTAGGTGCCCTGGCGGGCGCTGCCCCAGACGCCCGAGTTGGACGAGAACAGCACCGCCTGCTCCAGGTGCGCCGGGTCGAGCAGGTCGAGCAGGTGGACCGCGCCCTCGACCTTGCCGGAGCTCACCTCCGCCAGCTCGGCCGCGGTCGCGTCGGCGAGCAGGCCGGGGCTGAGCGTGCCGGCGGCGTGGACCAGGGCGGTGACCGGCCCGGGCAGACCGGCCAGCAGCTCGGCGACCTGCGTCCGGTCGGCGGTGTCGCAGGCGGCGACGGTCACCCGCGCGCCGAGCGCGGTCAGCTCCTCGCGCAGGTCCACGGCGCCGGGGGCGGCCTCGCCCCGGCGGCTGGTGAGCACGACGTGGTCGGCGCCGGACCCGGCGGCCCACCGGGCCACGTGCGCGCCGAGCGCGCCGGTGCCCCCGGTGATCAGCACGGTGCCGCGCGGCTCCCACAGCGGTGCGGCCGGGTCGGCCGGCGCGGGCAGCAGGCGGCGGGCCAGCACACCGCCGGTGCGGACGGCCACCTGGTCCTCGTCGTCGAGGCCGGCGAGGACGGCCGCCGTCCGGCCCGCGGAGCGGGCGTCCAGCGTGGCGGGCAGGTCGAGCACGCCGCCCCAGGCCTCCGGGTGCTCCAGGGCGAAGGTGCGGGCCAGCGCCCAGACCTGCGCGGGGGCGAGCCGGGGCGCCGGGTCGCCGGGGACGGCGGCGACCGCGCCCCGGGTGAGGATCCACAGCGCGGTGTCCACGCCGCCGATCTCCCGGAACAGCGCGAGCGTGTCGAGGAGCCCCCGCTCGTCGTCGTCGCCGAGCGCCAGCAGCGACACGACGCCCCGGTAGGGCCCGGCGGCCAGGGTCGCCCGGTCGACGGCCGTGCTGTGCTCGACCTCGGCGCCGGCGGCGGCCAGCAGCTCCGTCACCTCGCCGGGGTCGACGTCGGCCGGGTGGAGGACCAGCCAGGTGCCCGACAGCCGACCCGGCTCCGGCTCCGGCAGGGACCTGAACGCGATCCGGAACCGCCAGGCGTCCAGCTGCGAGCGCTCCTGGCGACCGCGGCGCCAGCCGGCGAGCGCGGGCAGCACGGGCGTGAGGGCGCCGGGATCGACGCCCAGGGTCTTGCCGAGCAGCGCCGCGTCCGCCGTCTCGACCGCGTTCCAGAACTCGTCGTCCGGGTCGTCGGCGGCCACGCCGGGCTCGTCGGCCAGCCAGTAGCGCTGGTGCTGGAACGCGTAGGTGGGGACCCCGGGCGCCCGGCGGCCTCCGGCGAGCAACGCGGCCCAGTCGACCGGCACGCCGGCCACCCACGCCTCGGCGAGGGTCCGGACCTGGCGGCCGGGACCGTCCTCGTCACGGCGGAGCGTGCCGGCCACGGCCGCCTCGCCCGGACCGGCGACGTCCTGGATGCTGGCGGTGAGCACCGGGTGCGGGCTGACCTCGACGAAGTGCCGGTAGCCGTCGGCGAGCAGGCGCCCCACGGTCGCGGCGAACCGGACCGGCTGCCGCAGGTTGTCGTACCAGTAGTCGGCGCCGTCCTCGGGCGTCATGGGCTCGGCCCGGACGGTCGAGTACCAGGGCACCCGGCCGGCGCCGATGCGCACCGGGGCGAGCCCCTCCAGCACGCGGTCACGGAGGACCTCGACCTGGACGGAGTGGCCGGCGGCACTGGACTTGACCCGGCGTGCCCGCACGCCCTCCGCCTCGTAGCGGGCGGCCAGCTCGTCGACCGCGTCGGACTCGCCGGCCACGATCACCGAGGCCGGTCCGTTCACCGCGGCGATCTCCAGCCGGATCCGCCCCCGGCCGTCCTCGTACTCGGCGATCCGGGCGGCCACGTCGGCCTCGGCCGCGGCGACCGAGAGCATGGCGCCGGCGCCGGCGATCGCCATCAGCTCCCGGCTGCGCAGCGCGACGATCCTGGCCGCGTCGGCGAGGGTGAGCGCACCGGCGACGCAGGCCGCCGCGATCTCGCCCTGGGAGTGCCCGACGACCGCCGCCGGGGTGACGCCGTGCGCGTCCCACCAGGCCGCCAGCGAGACCATCACGGAGAACAGCACCGGCTGGACGACGTCGAGCCGGCCGAGCGGCGGGGTCCCCGGCTCCTGGCGGAGCACCGCCTCCACCGACCAGTCCAGGTAGGCGCCGAGGGCGGCGTCGCACTCGCGCAGGCGGGTGGCGAAGGCCGGGGAGCTCTCCAGCAGCCCCGCGGCCATGCCCTCCCACTGGCCGCCCTGGCCGGGGAAGACGAGGACCACGCCGCCGGGGGGCCCGGCCACTCCGGCGACGACCCCGGCCGCGGGCCGCCCGTCGGCCAGCGCGGCCAGCGCGGGTCCGTCCAGCGCGACGGCGCGGTGCTCCAGCCGGGCCCGGCCGGCGAGGGTGTGCGCGACGTCGGTCAGCGGCAGGCCGGGCCGCTCGCGCAGGAACGCGGCCAGTCGGCGGGCCTGCGCGGCCGGCACGCCCCGGTCGCGGCCGGAGAGCAGCAGCGGGACGACCGGCAGCTCCGGGTTCTCCGGCGCGGGCGGCACGGACGGCGCCTGCTCCAGTACGACGTGGGCGTTGGTGCCGCTGATGCCGAAGGAGGAGACGGCGGCGCGGCGCGGCCGGCCGGTCTCGGGCCAGGACCGCTCAGCGTCCAGCAGCGCGACGGCGCCGGACTCCCAGTCGATGTGCGGGGAGGGGGCGTCGATGTGCAGGCTGCGGGGCAGCAGCCCGTGGTCGAGCGAGAGGATCATCTTGATCAGTCCGGCGACGCCGGCGGCGGCCTGGGTGTGGCCGAGGTTGGACTTCACCGAGCCGAGCCAGAGCGGCGCGTCGCCGTCGCGGTCCTGGCCGTACGTGGCCAGCAGGGCCTGGGCCTCGATCGGGTCGCCCAGCCGGGTGCCGGTGCCGTGCGCCTCGACCGCGTCGACGTCCTGCGGCGTCAGACCGGCGTTGGCCAGCGCGGCCCGGATGACCCGCTGCTGGGAGGGGCCGTTGGGCGCGGTCAGGCCGTTCGAGGCGCCGTCCTGGTTGACCGCCGTGCCCCGGACGACCGCCAGCACGGGGTGGCCCAGGCGCAGGGCGTCGGAGAGGCGCGCGACCAGCAGCACGCCCGCCCCCTCCGACCAGGTGGCCCCGTCGGCGGCGGCGGAGAACGGCTTGCACCGGCCGTCGGCGGCCGAACCGCCCTGCCGGGCGACCTCGACGAAGGTGCTGGGGTTCGCCATCACCGAGACGCCGCCGGCCAGCGCGAGTTCGCACTCGCCCCGGCGCAGGGACTCCGCGGCCAGGTGCAGCGCGACCAGCGAGGAGGAGCAGGCGGTGTCGACGGTGAGCGCCGGGCCCTCCAGACCGAAGACGTAGGAGACGCGGCCGGACGCCACGCTGCCGGAGACACCGGTCGCGCGGTAGCCCTCGACGCCCTCGGGCAGCGTCGACAGGCCGGTGCCGTAGTCGTGGTACATCAGGCCGGTGAAGACACCGGTCCGGGAGCCGCGCAGCCCGGTCGGGTCGAGGCCGGCACGTTCGAACGCCTCCCACGAGGTCTCCAGCAGCAGCCGCTGCTGCGGGTCCATCGCGAGGGCCTCGCGCGGGGAGATGCCGAACAGGCCGGCGTCGAACTCGCCGGCGTCGTGCAGGAAGCCGCCCTGCCGGGTGAAGTGGTAGCCGCCGAAGTCCCAGCCGCGGTCGGTGGGGAAGCCGGAGATCGCGTCGCCGCCGTCGCGCAGCAGCTGCCAGAGGTCCTCGGGGGTGCGCACCCCGCCGGGGAAGCGGCAGGCCATGCCGATGACGGCGATCGGCTCGTCGGTGCGCACCGGGCCGGTCCGCTCCGGCGCCGCGTCCGCCGTCCGGTCGGAACCGAGCGCCCGGTCGAGCAGGTAGCGGGCGATGGCACGGGCGTTGGGGTAGTCGAACGCGAGCGTCGCCGGCAGCGTCAGGCCGGTGGCGGGCTGCAGGCGGTTGCGCAGCTCGACCGCGGTCAGCGAGTCGAAGCCCAGCTCGCGCAGCGCCCGGTTGCCGTCGATCGCGCTGCCCGCGGCGAACCCCAGGACGGCGGCGATCGTGCCGCGGACCAGTTCGGTGGCGGTCTGCTCGCGCTCCGCCTCGGGCAGGCCGGCGAGCCGCCGGGCGAACGTGCCCGGGCCGTCGGCGGTGGCGGCCCGGCGCGGGCCGGTCCGGACCAGCCCGGACAGGACGGGCGGGAGCAGGCCGCCCTCGGCGGTGGTCCGCAGCGCGGGCAGGCTCAGCGCGACCGGCACGGCCAGCGCGGTGTCGGCGCGCAGGGCCGCGTCGAACAGCGCCAGGCCCTGCCCGACCTCCAGCGGCAGGATGCCGCCGCGCCGCAGCCGGCGCCGGTCGGCGCCGGTGAGGTTGCCGGCCATGCCCTCGTCGGTGTCCCACAGGCCCCAGGCCAGCGAGGTCGCCGGCAGGCCCCGGGCCCGCCGGAAGGCCGCGAACGCGTCGGTGAACGTGTTGGCGGCGGCGTAGTTGGCCTGCCCGGCGTTGCCGAGGACGCCGGCGGCCGAGGAGAACAGCACGAACGCGGCGAGCGGCCGGCCGGCCGTGGCCTCGTGCAGGTTGCGGACGGCGTCCGTCTTGGGGCGCAGGACGGCGTCCAGCCGGTCGGGGGTGAGGTCGGCCAGCAGCCCGTCGTCGAGCACCCCGGCGGTGTGGACGACGGCGGTGACCGGCACGCCGCTCAGCGCGGCCTCGACGGCCGCCCGGTCGGTGACGTCGCAGGCGACCGCGCGCACCTGCGCACCGTCGAGGTCGAGGCTGCCGCCGGAGCGGGACAGCAGCAGCAGGTCGCGGACCCCGTGGGCGGCGACCAGGTGACGGGCGATCAGGCGGCCGAGCGTGCCGGTGGCGCCGGTGACCACCACCGTGCCGGCGGTCAGGTCGGGGAGTTCGCCGTCCGGTCCGGCGTGCCGGACGATCCGGGGCACCACGATCCGGTCGCCGCGCACCGCCGCCTGGGGGTGTCCGGCGGCGAGCACGTCCGGGATCCGGTCCGCGGTCGGGGCGTCGACGACGGTGAGGCGGCCGGGGTGCTCGTTCTGTGCGGAGCGGACCAGCCCCCAGACGGCCGCCGAGAGCAGTCCGGGCACGGCGTCCCCGGGGTCCGCGGCGATCGCGCCGTCGGTGTGCACGACCAGGTGGGTGTCGGACCGGCGTTCGTCGCCGAGGAACCGCTGGAGGGTCTCCAGCAGCTGTCCGGTGCGGCTGCGCACCGCGTCGGCGTCCGGGGCGGCGCCCGGGTCTGCGGTGGTCGCGGGGTCGGCGCCCGGGGCGGGGGCGGTCGCGGTGCAGTCCAGCACCAGGACCTCGCCGGGGTCGGCGGGGAGCGCGTCGCCGAGCGTGATCGTGGGCAGCGCGCCCGCCGCGCCCGCCGGCACGCCGGCGTCCGTCCAGTCCAGCGTGTAGAGCGGGGCGTCGGGTGCGGCGCCGGTCCGGTCGGCCGTGACCGGCCGGACCGCGAGCGCGTCGACGTCGAGGACGGGGAGCCCCGCCTCGTCGGCGGCGTGCAGCCGGACCGTCTCGGCTCCCTCGCCCGCGGTGAGCCGGACCCGCAGGGAGCGGGCACCGACGGCGTGCAGGCGGACGCCGTTGAAGACGAACGGCAGCCGGGCCGCGCCGTCCGCACCGGGCACCAGACCACCGGCGGCCAGCGCGTGCAGGCAGGCGTCGAACAGCGCCGGGTGGAGACCGAAGCCGCCGGGGTCGGCGTCGCCCCCGGTGCCGAGGGCGACCTCGGCGAGGATCTCGCCGTCACGGCGCCACACCTGGCGCAGGCCCCGGAACACGGGACCGTAGACCAGGCCGGTGTCCGCCAGCGCGGCGTAGAGGGTCTCGGCGTCGACCGGCTCGGCGTCGCGCGGCGGCCACGGCAGGTCGGCCGGCGGGTCAGCCGGCGGCGGTACCGGTGCCGAGCCGGCCGGGCGGAGGGTGCCGGTGGCGTGGGTCGTCCAGGGGTGTTCCCCGTCGGGGCGGGAGTGGACGGTGACCGTGCGGCCCCCGCCCTCCCGCCCGGTCGCGGCGACGGTGACGCGCAGGTCCGCCCCGCCGGCCTCGGGCAGCGCCAGCGGGGCCTGGAGCAGGAGCTCCTCGACGACCGGGGCGTCGGTGAACTCTCCGGCCGCGAGGACCAGTTCGACCAGTGCCGCGCCGGGGACCAGGGCGGTGCCGAGCACGTCGTGGTCGACGAGCCAGGGCTGGGTGCGCCGGGAGAGGTGCCCGGTGAAGACGACGGTGTCGGAGTCGGGCAGCCGGACGGCCGCCGCGAGCAGCGGGTGGCCGGTGCCGTCCAGGCCGGCCCCGGCGAGGTCGCCCGTGCCGGGCTCGGAGGCGAGCCAGTAGTGCTGCCGCTGGAAGGGGTAGGTCGGCAGGTCGGGCAGGCGGCGGCCGTCGGTGGGCCAGGCCCGCCAGTCGACCTCGGCGCCGCGGACCCACGCCTCGCCGAGCGCGCGGATCTGCCCGGCCGGGCCGTCCTCGCCCCGGCGCAGCGTCCCCCACACCCCGGCGTCCGGAGCGCACTGCTCCAGCGCCACGGTGAGCACCGGGTGCCCCGACACCTCCGCGAACAGCCGGAAACCCTCCCCCGCCAGCTTCTCCACGACCGGCCCGAAGCGGACCTGGTCGCGCAGGTTGGACCACCAGTAGGCCGCGTCCACCGGCTCCGTGACCCGCTCCCCCGTCACCGTCGAGAACCACGGAACACGCGGCACCGCACCCCGCACCCCGAC
>NZ_JBEXNT010000159.1:0-20286 GCF_040611255.1 Kitasatospora sp. NPDC002965
GCGCCGGCTGTGTCTGCGGGCGGACCGGATGCCTCCAGGCCGTGGCCTCCGGCCCGGCGACGCTGGCCCGGGCCGCCGCGGCCCGGGGTGCGCCGGTCGGCCCGGCGGAGTTCCGGGCCGGGCTCGCGGAGGGCCGGGCCTGGGCGCTCGGACCGCTGCGGGAGACGGCGGCGGCGCTGGCCGTCGCGGTGGTCAACCTCGGGGAGCTGCTCCAGTGCGCCGAGGTGCGGCTGGGCGGCGGGTTCGGACACGGGGTCCCGGGGCTGGTCGGAGCGGTGCGGCGGGAGGTCCGCCGGCTGGCCCGGCCCGGGGTCGCCCCGCCGGCCGTCCGCCGGGCGCGCTGCGGGGCCAGGGCCTCGCTGCACGGGGCGCTGCTGCTGGCCCGAGGGGCGGCGGACGGCTGACCGGCGCCCCGGCCTCCGGGCGCCCCGTCCGTGCCGTCGCGCGGCCTTCCCGGGTCCTTCCCGGACCCGCCCCGAACACCCGAACACCCGAACGCCCCTCCCGGGAACGTCGGAGGGGCGTTCGGGTGTCCGCCGTCAGTGCGGCAGCCGCCCGCCGGGCAGCCCGAGCAGCTCCCGCAGCGCGGGCGCGACGTCGTAGATCGAGAGGCCGTCGGCCCGGCCCGGCGTGACACCGGGGGAGTCGAGCAGGAAGACCCCGGTGTCCCCGTGGTTGGCGTGGTCCGGGCCGGTGTCGTTCTCCGTGGTGTACAGCCCCTGGCCCATGCCGAGTGTGGCGAGTGCGCGCCACCGCAGGTTGCCCACGTAGACGAGCAGGTCGGGGGCGATGCCGTTGACCTCGGGGTAGAGCTGGTCGGGGCGCAGGGCCCGGGTGCCCATCGGCTGTCCGGCGTCGTCGGGCAGGAGCTCCAGGGCGGTCGCGATCCGGTCGAGGGTGTCCTGGTACTCGCCCGCGGGCACGGTGCCGTGCGGTTCGCGGCCCTCGACGTTGAGGAAGATCCGGCCGTAGTAGCCGCCCTCCGCCCAGGCGGTGGTGCGTTTCCAGTCGACGTCCGCCTTGGCCATCGGGGTGGGCCCGGCAGGCTCCGTGGCGAGGACGAGCAGACCCTCCTTGCGCAGCCACTCGTTGATGAACAGTCCGCCGACCATCGGCTGGGCGCCGTGGTCGGACACCACCAGGACGGTGGTGTTCTCGGGCAGGCAGGCCAGGAACTCGCCGATGTGCCGGTCCAGCGCCCGGTAGTAGTCGCGGAAGAGGTCGATGTAGGGGTTGCCGGGCTCGTGCCGGGGGTGCTCGGGGTCGCAGTACTTCCAGAAGCCGTGGTGGAGCCGGTCCGGTCCCATGTCGACGAAGGAGAGGAACTCCCAGTCCTGGGTGGTGGCGAGGTGCCGGGCGACCTGGAAGCGCTGCTCGCTCAGGTCGAAGATCTGCTGGGAGACCCGGGCGAGTTCGGGCGAGCGGAAGTTCTCGACGTCGAGCGCGTACCCGCCGGTGAGCTTCTCGATCTCGTCGCGCAGTCCGGGCGGGGAGGTGTACTGGGCCCGCGTGGAGGGGGCGAGGAAGCAGGAGACCATGGCGCCCCGGATCGGGGTGGTCGGGTAGGTGCCGGGGACGCCCAGGACGACGCTGTCGCGGCCGGCGGCGGTCATCTCGTCCCAGATCCGGGGCGCCCGGATGCTGTGGGAGGTGGCGAAGGCGAGCGGGCCGTAGTCGTGGGCGGCGCGGTCGCGGAAGCCGTAGACGCCGAGTTCCCCCGGGGTGCGGCCGGACATCATGCAGGACCAGGCGGGCATGGTGATGGGCGGGTCGACGCTGCGCATGGGGCCCCACAGGGAGCGCCGGCGCAGCGCGGTCAGGACGGGCATGTCGTCGGCGAACCGGTCGAACAGCAACTGCGGGGTCGCCGAGTCGAGTCCGATCACGGCCACCCGGCCGGGGTGGGGCATCTGGTTCTCCCTCAGGGAGTCGGTCCGAGGACGGCCTGGGCCTTGTCGTCGGGGCGGTCGGCGGGGCGGTCGTCGGGGCTGTTGTCGGGGTGGCCGAAGGGGTGGTCGGCGGGCACCAGCAGGGTGAGCGAGCGGGCGGCGACGCGGTAGCCGAGCGCCCCCATGCCCATCACCACGCCGGCGGCCAGCGGCGCCGTCACCGAGGTGTGGCGGAAGCTCTCGCGGGCCCAGACGTTGGACAGGTGCACTTCGATCCAGGGCGGGCCGAAGTCGGCGAGCGCGTCGCGCAGGCCCCAGCCCGCGATCATCAGGGCGCCCGGGTTGACCACCGCGCCCGCCACGTCGCCGTGCCGTTGCAGGGCGTCGATCAGCTCGCCCTCCCCGTTGTGCTGCGCGGAGACGACCTTCCAGCCGCGGACGGCGGCCTCCTCGGCGACGGCGGCCTCGATCTCGGCGAGGGTGGTGGTGCCGTAGATCTCCGGTTGCCGGGTGCCGAGGGTGCCGAGGTTGGGGCCGTTGAGCAGCAGGATCCGGCTCACGGGC
Source organism: Kitasatospora sp. NPDC002965 (assembly GCF_040611255.1). Lineage (NCBI taxonomy): Bacteria > Bacillati > Actinomycetota > Actinomycetes > Kitasatosporales > Streptomycetaceae > Kitasatospora > Kitasatospora sp. NPDC002965. The sequence continues at coordinate 2,454 of NZ_JBEXNT010000159.1, forward strand.
GCCCGCACCTCCCCCTCGTCCGGCGGCTTCGCCGGGTCACGTCGCCCACGCCGTTCCGCCGGCGCCGAGGACGACGGCGCCGTCCAGTCCGAGCGGGTGGACCCCGACGGCGGCGAGCAGGGTCGGCGCGACGTCGAGCATGTCCAGCGAGGCGGGTCCGGTGCCGCCCGGGGCGGCGGGCGGCGGGGCGGCGCCGCGCCGGTAGAACAGGGCGTTGTCGCGGGTGTGGGTGCCGGTCAGGGTGTCGGTGCGCAGCGGCGCCCTGCCGCCCCAGGCGCCGCGCAGCTGCACGCCCCCGGCGGGCAGGGCGAGCAGGTCGGCGGCGTGGTCGAGCAGTGGGCCGTGGTAGAGCTCGGCGGGGCGGTGGACCGCGGCGACCAGGAGCGGGCCGTCCACGTCGGTGCCGACGCGGACGCCGTCGCCGCGCAGCCGCAGCAGCTCGTCGGCGATCTCGTCGGCGAGCGCGTCGGCCTCGGTGTCGGTCAGGCCGCCGCGCGGGAAGCGGTGCTTGCGGTGGAGGTAGATCCGGGCCGGGTCGAGGGCGAAGGCGTGGCTGCGGGTGTCGAGGTCGGCGAGCTTCGCGGTGGTGTCGAGGTCGGCGAGGTGGCCGGCCTCCCGCAGCCAGGCGTTGAGGTAGAACTGCCGGTCGACGGGGCCGAATCCGTGGTCGCTGACCAGGAAGAGCTCCTCGTCGGGGCGGCAGACGTCGGCCAGCCGGCCGGCGCAGTCGTCGACCAGGCGGTAGAAGTCGCGGACCGCGCCGTGCAGCGGGTCGGCGGGGTCGGCGACGGCGCGCCAGAGGAAGTGGTGGACCCGGTCGGTCTCGGTGAGGACCGCGATGCCGAGGTCCCACGGCTCCTGGGTGAGGACGTGCACCATGGCGTCGGTACGGGCCCTGAGGGCGCGTCCGGCGCGGGCCAGGAAGCCTGCCGGGTCGTCCGCGACGTCGCCCACCTCGACGTCCAGCTCGTAGGCGAAGCGCTTGAGCTCCGGGAGGAGGCGGCCGGGGGTGACGGCGTTCTCGATGCGCGGTGCGACGAAGCCGGAGACCACCACGCCGTCGACGGCGGGCGCCGGGTAGGTGCCCGGCACGTTGAGGCAGACGGTGCGGCGGCCGGCTGCGGAGGCGAGTGCCCAGAGGGCGGGTTCGCGCAGGTGCAGCAGGTTGGGGAAGCAGATCCGGTAGCCCTCGTCGGGGACGAGGTCGGTGAAGCCGAAGATGCCGTGCCGTGCCGGGTTGGTGCCGGTGAGGAAGGTGGCCCAGGAGGTGGAGCTGATCTCCGGGACGGGGGCCCGCAGCGGGGCGCAGTACCCCTCGGCGAGCAGGGCGCCGAGGCGGGGCATGACCCCGTCGGCGGCGAGCTCGGCGAGCAGGGTGCGGGGCATGCCGTCGAGCCCGATGACGAGGGCGCGCTCTGCCATGGCTGCCGTCTCCCCGGTTCAGGCGGCCGGGGTGCCGGCGCCGGTTCCGGCGCCGGTTCCGATGCCGGACGTCCGGCCGTGGACGTATTCCGCGAGGAGGTCGAGATCGTCGATCAGTCTGATCGAAAGGTCCTCGTCGGCGATCTCCACGCCGAACTCGCTTTCCACCCAGATGAGGAACTCGATGGTATTGATCGAATCGAGTCCGAGGGCCTCGACGAGTCCGCGGTCCGGTATCTCGGAGGGCGCGACGGACAGTTCGAGCGAGTCCACGAGAACCTTGCGCAGTCGGGCCTTGATCTCTTCCACGGCGGGGGTCCTTTCGGCGAAGGCGAGGAGGACGGCGGGAATGATCGCCGACGATCGTCGGCGTTTCCGATCGATCTTCGTGAACGACCGGGAGTGATCGGAATGTGCACGGCCGGGCCCGGGGGCGGTCGGGTGGAGCAGGCCGGAGCGGCCTGCGGGCCGTGCGGGGCGAGGCTCCCGAGCATGGTTCATTTCCCGGCGGCGTACCACCTTACGGGAACGTATTTTTCGCGTCAGGCATGTGCTTCTGGCCATTTCCTGCTGTCCGGACGGCCTGAACGATCGGTCGCGAACGGAGCCCGGGGCGTTTCTGCGCAGCGACGTCCCGGTCGTCCGACACCGTGTCGGCGGGTGGCGGGAAAACGCCGGTGCCGATGGGTGTCGAACCCGGTCGGACGCTTGGTGTTGACGTGTTCGGGATGACCTGGCCATGATTTGCGTGGCTGAGCGAACGGTTGTCCACCCCCCTCCCTGCCGGCCATTTCTCACGGAGCAGTACGCCCGAGGCCGGCCGGTCCGAGGTTTTCGATCGGTGGCCCCGCCCACGTCCGAGCGGCAGTCCGGCGGGTCGCGTCACACCCGGTGTCCGGCGGCTCCGCCCGACGGACGGACCGGTTTGCAGCAGGGTCGCCCCCCGTGTGCGGCGGCCTGCCCCCATGCCGCACACGACCGAGAGGCCCGACCCATGTCATCCATTCCGGTCCAGTCGCCCCTGACGTTTCCCGCTTGGCCGCAGCACGGTGCCGAGGAGCGTGAGGGCCTTCTGCGCGTCCTGGAGCAGGAGGGCTGGTGGCGCAACGGGGGCAGTGAAGTCGACAGCTTCGAAAGGGAGTTCGCCGATCTGCACGGAGCCCACCGCGCCATCGCGACCACCAACGGCACGCACGCGCTGGAGCTGGCCCTGTCGGTGCTCGGCGTCGGGCCGGGCGACGAGGTGATCGTCCCGGCCTTCACGTTCATCGCCACCTCGCTGGCCGTCCAGCGGGTCGGCGCCGTGCCCGTCCCGTGCGACGTCCGGCCGGACACCTACAACCTGGACGTCGAGGCCGCCGCCCGGCTCGTCACCCCGCGGACCAAGGTGGTCATGCCGGTCCACATGGCCGGGCAACTGGCCGACATGGACGCACTGGCGGAACTCGCCGCCGCCACCGGCGTGGCGGTCCTCCAGGACGCGGCGCACGCGCACTCGGCCCGCTGGCGCGGCAGCCGGGTGGGCGAGCTCGGCTCGATCGCCGCGTTCAGCTTCCAGAACGGCAAGCTCATGACGGCCGGCGAGGGCGGCGCCGTGCTGCTGCCGGACGACGAGACCCACCGGGAGGCGTACCTGCGGCACGGCTGCGGGCGCCCCCCGGGCGACCGGCTCTACGCCCACCTCACCCAGGGCTCCAACTTCCGCATGAACGAGTTCTCCGCCACCGTGCTGCGCGGCCAACTCTCGCGCCTGGAGGCACAGGTGACCCTTCGGGAGGAGCGCTCGCAGCACCTGGCCGCCCTGCTCGGCGCAATCCCCGGGGTGGTGCCGCAGGATCGCGACGATCGCTGCGACCGCATGGCGCACTACATGGCGATGGTCCGGCTCCCCGGCATCACCCGCGATCGCCGGCTCGCCGTGGTGGACGCGCTGCTCGAACACGGCGTGCCCGCGTTCGTGGCCTTCCCGCCGGTCTACCGCACCGCCGGCTACTTCCAGGGGCCGGCCGTCGGCGACGTCGACGAGATCGCCAAGCGCTGCCCGGTGTCCGAGGAGATCGGCTCCGACTGCCTCTGGCTGCACCACCGGGTGCTGCTCGCCGACACCCCCGTCCTCGACCGGCTCGCCGAGGTGTTCGCGGACGTCGTCGCCGCGAACTGATCCCGCCGCCGAGCCCACCGTCCGGACAGATCGGAACAACTCTCAAGGAAGCGGCAGTAGATGACGGTGCATCAGGAATTTTCCACCGTGGTGTTCGATCTGGACGGCGTGCTCATCGACAGTTTCGGCGTGATGCGCCAGGCGTTCGCCGCGGCCTACCGCGAGGTCGTGGGCGACGGGGAGCCGCCGTTCGACGAGTACTGCACCCACCAGGGGCGCTACTTCCCGGACATCATGCGGCTGATGGGACTGCCCGAAGGGATGGAGCGGCCCTTCGTCGAGGCCAGCCACCGGCTGATCCACGAGGTGGAGGTGTACCCGGACGTGCCGCTGGTGCTCAAGCGGCTCCGGGAGTCGGAGGTCCGGACCGCGATCGCCACCGGCAAGTCCGGCGACCGGGCGCGGACCGTCCTGGAGGTGGTCGGACTGCTGCCGCTGCTGGACACCGTCGTCGGCAGTGACGAGGTGGACCGGCCCAAGCCGGCCCCGGACATCGTCCGGGAGGCACTGCGCCGGCTCGCGAGCGAGCCCGGCGACGCCGTCATGGTGGGCGACGCGGTGATCGACATCCAGAGCGGGAGGTCCGCCGGGACCGCCACCGCGGCAGCCCTCTGGGGCGAGACCGCCACCGATCAACTCATCGACGAGAAACCCGACTTCGTGCTCGCCAGACCGACGGACCTGCTCGCCCTGGTGCAGGGGGGTGTCCGGTGAGCGCCGGGGTGGCGCAGGCGCCGCGCTGGAGCGTCGCGGCCCCGCAGGGCGCCGGTCTCGAACTGGCCGGCCTGGGCGGGTCCGCAGCCTGGCGGACCGTCGTCGAGACCGCCGCGCTGGCCCGGGACTGCGGCTACCACGCCCTCTGGCTGGAGGACCGCACCGACACCCTGCCGCGCCGCGAGGCACAGCCGGTGGTCGAGGCCTGGACCGCCCTCGGCGCGCTCGCCGCGACCCTGCCCGGCATCCGGCTCGGCCTGCTGGCCGCGGGCCCGCCGCACCGCAACGCGGTGGTCCTCGCCAAACAGGCCGCCTGCGCCGACGTCATCTCCGGGGGGCGGCTGTCGCTCGCTCTGACCACCGCCGGACCCCTCCCCGAGCACGTCGCGGCCGGCACCGTGCCCGGCACCGCCCTGGCCGCGGCGGATCCCGCGGCCGACCTCGTGGCGCACCCCGGGACCGACCTCGCGGCTGATCCCGCGCCCGTGCTCGCCGAGACCATCGAGGCCCTGCGGGCGCTGTGGTCCGGCACCCGGACCGACGCGCCCGGCCCCGCCGTCCCGCTCGCCGGGGCGCACGCGGTACCGGTCCCGGTGCAGCCGAGGCTCCCGCTGGCCGTCCGGGTGGACGCCGCCGCACCGGACGCGGCCGCCCGGCTGCCCGAGGCCGCGGTCCGCGAGTGCGCCGCCGTCCAGTGGCAGGGCGAACCCGAGCAGGTCGCCGCCGCGATCCGGGCCTTCGGCCGCCGCCGGGAGGAGCTCGGCCTGGCCCCGGAACAGGTCCGGCACGCGCTGGTCGCCGAGGGCCGGGTCTTCGACGACCGGGTGGCGCGCGACCGCTGGCTCTCCACCCCGCACGTCGTGGTGTTCTGGAGCCACCACCCCGATCTGCTCGCCCGCCGCAGCCTGTACGGGACACCGGACCAGCTGGTCGAGCGGGCCGCCCGGTACACCGAGGCCGGGGTGGGCGAGTTCCTGCTCTGGTTCCGCGACTACCCCGCGACGGAGAGCCTGCGCAGGTTCGCCGCGGAGGTCGCCCCCCGGGTGCCCGCGCCGCCCGCACCGGTCCCCGTCCCCGTCCGCGAGGGGTGACCGATGCCGACCGCCGCCCCCGCCCTGCTCACCCCGGACTGGCTCGCCGCCGCCGGCCGGTTCGCCGCCCCCGACCCGGCCCCGCGCAGCACGGTCGCCCTGCGCCTGGCGATCACCGACCCGCCGCCCGGCACCGCCCCGGCGGCCGACCTCCTGGTGGACCTCGCCGGCGGACGGCTCGCGGTGACCGCGGCGGCCGGCGATCCGCCCGGACTCCTGCTCACCCTGCCCTACGCCGCCGCCCACACCCTGCTGTTCGGCCCGGCCCGGGCCCGCGCGGAGATCCTGGAACGCGGCGACGTCACCGTCCTCGGCAACTTCAGCCTGCTGTTCTTCGTCGACGCCGCGCTGCAGCGCGACCGGGCCGGCCAGGTCGCAGCCCTGCGGGCCGGCACCGCCGCACTGCCGCCGGGCGCCGCCCCCGCCGCCGGTCCGGAACCCGTCCCGGTGGGCACCGCCGACCCCGCCCCGGCCGACGTCGACGCCGTCGCCCGGGCCGCCGACGTCCTCCCGCGCACCCTGCGCGAACTGGGCCGCGAGGTCGGCACCTCGACGCCCGGCGCGCAGTTCTACGCCTCGCTGCACGGCAAGCCGCTGGCCGACGTCGGACTCGGCCTGGCCCGCCCCGGGGTCGCCATGTCGGCCGGCTCGGCGCCGCTCTGGTACTGCTGCGCCAAGCCGCTGCTCTCGGTCGCGCTCGGCCGGCTCTGGGAGGCGGGCGACTTCGACCCCCACCTCCCGGTGGCCCACTACCTGCCCGAGTTCGGGACCGCCGGCAAGTCCGCGATCACCTCGATGGACCTGCTCACCCACACCGGCCCGGTGCCCACCGGCGCGGACCCGCTGCACGGCGTGGTCACCGGCCCGGACGACGAGCGGCTCCGCCGCGCCTTCGCCACCGTCGTGGAACCCGGCCCCGCCGGCGCCGGTCCCGGCATCAACTACAGCCAGTGGTGGGCCTGGTACGTGCTGGCCCGGCTGCTGCCCGCCATCGACGGGCGGGACTACCCGGCGTACGTCGAACAGGAGATCCTGCGCCCCTGCGGGATGGACCGCACCAGGGTCCACCTCTCCCCGGAGGACTACGACGCGTACGGCGACCGGCTGCCGCTGATCCACGTCAGCAACCTCGGCGACACCCCGCAGCCCACGTACTTCTGGTCGACCCGCGGTGCCACCACGCGTTGCGTGCCCGGGGTCAACACCCGCGGTCCGCTGGGCGATCTCGGGCTGCTGCTGGAGATGCTGCTGGCCGGCGGTGCCGCGCCCGGCGGCCGGATCCTCGCGCCGACCACGGTCGCCGCGCTGACCGCCCGCCACCGCACCGGGCTGCACGACCGCTACGGCAACGCCGACTGGGGCTTCGGCCTGCGGCTCGAATGCCGCACCCTCGGTCCCGCGTACACCAGCTTCGGCACCCACGCCTCGCCCCGCTCCTTCGGCCACGACGGGCTGTGGACCGCCGTCGCGTTCGCCGACCCGGACGCCGGCCTGGTGCTGGCCGTCCACCTGAACGGCAAGGTCGAGCACGAGCGGCATCGCGAACGCATCGTCCGGATCGCCGACGCGGTCTACCAGGATCTCGGGCTCACCTGACGCCCCGCCCCGCCCCCGACGCCCCGCCCCCGACGCCCCGCCCCCGACGCCCCGCCCCCGACGCCCCGCCCCCGACGCCCTGCACCCGACGCCCTGCACCCGACGCTCCGCCCCCGCTCTCCCGTCCCGGCCCCGCACTCCGGCCGGCCCCCAGCCAGGAAGGCGCCCGATGGCACAGCAGCCCGCGCTCCCGTTCCTCCCCGACCCCGCCGAGGTGGGCAGGCTCTACGACCGCTACACCGACCTGGGCAGCGCCACCCTGGGCGAGAGCCTGCACTTCGGCTACTGGGACTCCCCGGACAGCCTCGTCCCGCTCGCCGAGGCGACCGACCGGCTGACCGACCTCATGACCGACCGGCTGAACATCGGCCACGGCTCCCGCGTCCTCGACCTCGGCTGCGGCACCGGCGCGCCCGGCAACAGGATCGCCCTGCGCACCGGCGCCCAGGTGACCGGCATCTCGGTGAGCGGACGCCAGGTCGAGCGGGCCAACGCCCTGGCCGACAGGCTCGGCCTGGCCGACCGGGCCCGCTTCGAACACGCCGATGCGACGGACCTGCCGTTCGCCGAGGCCTCCTTCGACGCCGTGATCGCCCTGGAGTCGATCATCCACATGCCGGACCGCGCCCATGTGCTGGGGCAGGTGGCCCGGGTGCTGCGCCCGGGCGGGCGCCTGGTGCTCACCGACTTCTTCGAGCGGGAGCCGATCCCGGAGAACGGCCGGGCCGCCGTGGACCGGTACCTGCGGGAGTTCCTGATGACGATGATCCAGGCCGAGGACTACCCGCCGATGCTGCGCCGGGCCGGCTTCCGGTTCGAGGAGCTGACCGACATCAGCGAGCCCACCCTGCGCCGCACCTTCGTCGAGCTGTCCGAGCGGATCAGCGGCGCGGCCACCGACCTGTCCGCCGCCCACGGCCCGGAGCTGGTCGACCGGTTCAACCCGCACGACATGATCGACGTGGCCGGGTTCGGCCACCTCCTCGTGGTCGCGACCCGGACGGAGAAGTGAACCGGCGATGACCACCGACCCCCGCGCCGCCGACGACCTCGGCACCTTCTACGACCGGGTCAACGACGCCATGGCCGACGCCATGGGCGGCTACCTGCACGGCGGCTACTGGGACGGCCCGGTCGACCCCGGAGAGGTCGAACGGGCCGCCGACCGGCTGACCGACTTCGTCTCCGACCGCCTCCTCCTCGCCCCCGGTCAGCACGTGCTGGACATCGGCTCCGGCAACGGCAAGGCCACCGCCCGGATCGCCCGCCGCCACGGCGTGCGCGTCACCGGCATCACGCTCAGCCCGCGCCAGGTCCGCCAGTCCACCGACCTGGCCGCCGAGCTGGCGCTGTCCGACACGGTGGACTTCGAGGTCCACGACATGCTCGGACTCTCCTTCCCGGACGCCGCGTTCGACGCGGCCTACGCGATCGAGTCGATCTGCCACGCCGAGGACCGCACCGGGGCCTTCAGCGGGCTCGCCCGGGTGCTGCGCCCCGGCGCCCTGCTGGTGGCGACCGACTTCGTGCTGCTGCGCCCGCTGGAGACCGACGAGCACCGCAGGCTGGTGGACGGCGCCATGAAGAACTACCAGCAGGGTCCGATGCTCACCCAGGAGCAGTACGAGACCTGTGTGCGGGACGCCGGCCTGGAGGTCGTGGACTTCACCGACATCGGCGAGTACGTCCGGCCGTCCTACCAGGTGGTCGGGCACAACCTCCTCCGCGGCGGGGAGAAGCTGCGGGATCAGGTCACCGAGGAGGAGTTCCGCTACATGGTCGAGGACCTCGCCGGTTTCGGCGACATCACCGAGCTCGGCTACGCCGTGGTCACCGTCCGGAAGCCGTCCGGCACCGCCGCCCGGCAAGGGGGCTGAGCCGATGTCGTCCACCGCGACCAGGCCCGGCGCCGCCGCCGACTGGACGGCGGCCACCGCGCCGGGTGCGCTGCCGCTGCTGGGCCACCTGGTGCCGCTGCGCCGCCGGCCGCTGGAGTTCCTGACCGGGCTGCCCCGCCACGGCGACGTGGTCGAGCTGAGGATGGGCCGCCGGACCGTCCACATGGTCTGCCACCCCGAGCTCGTCGGCCAGGTGCTCAAGGACCCGCGGACGTTCGACCGCGGCGGGCCGTTCTACGAGAAGACCAAGCTGCTGATGGGCAACAGCCTCGGCAACTGCCCCTACGCCGACCACCGGCGGCAGCGGCTGCTGGTCCAGCCGTCGTTCCGGCGGGAGCGGATCGCCACCTACCCGCAGGTGATGCGGGAGGAGATGGCCGCCGAGACGGCCGGCTGGCGCCCCGGGGGCACCATCGAGGCCAACGACCGGATGCACGCCGTGACGGCCCGGATCGGCGCGCGGGTGCTGCTCTCGACCGAGATCGGGACCGATCACGTGGACCGGATCCTGCGCTGCCTGCCGATCGTGCTCAAGGGCATGTACAAGCGGATGGTCGCCCCGGTCGGTCTGGTGTACCGGGTGCCCGGGCCCGAGTCGCGGCGCTTCGAGGGCGCCCTGGCGGACCTCCGGGAGCTGATCGACTCGATCATCCGGAACTACCGGGGAGCCGACCAGGACCACGGCGACCTGTTGTCCGGCCTGCTCGGCGCGCGCGACGAGGACGGCCGGGGACTCTCCGACCAGGAGATCCACGACCAGGTGATGAACTTCCTCACCGCGTCCACCGAGACCACCGCGACCGCCCTCGCCTGGGCGCTCCAACTGCTCGGCCGGCACCCCGAGTACGAGCGCCGGCTCCAGGAGGAGGCGGACGCCTTCGCCGCGTCGGGCGGAGCCGACGCGCACGGCCGGGACGGGCTGGACTACACCCGCCAGGTGGTGAACGAGGTGCTCCGGCTCTACCCACCGGGGTGGCTGGTCACCCGGGTCGTCACCGCCGACACCGAACTGGGCGGCGTCCGGCTGCCGGTGGGCTCGGTCGTCTTCTACAGCTCGTACGCGCTGCACCGCAACGGCGAGCTCTTCCCGGACCCGGAGCGCTTCGACCCGGACCGCTGGTCGCCCGAGCGGGTGGGCGACGTGCCGCGCGGCGCGATGATCCCGTTCGGCGCGGGCAGCCGCAAGTGCATCGGCGACGACTTCGCGATGATGGAGACCACGCTGGCGCTCGCCACGATCGCCGCGCGCTGGCGGCTGCGGCCGACGTCGGACACGCCCGTCCACCCCAAGCCGCGGGCTCTGGTGGGCATGGGCGAGCTGCCGATGGTGACCGAGCTGCGCTGACCGGGCTGCGTTGACCGGGCTGTGGCGGGCCGGCTGCGGCGGGCGTCGGGGAACACCCCGGCGCCCGCCGCCTCCTCACCGGTCCAGTAGGTACTCCACGGCGACCCGCACGACCAGCAGGTCCTCCTCGGCGGGCAGCAGCTCGCCGAGGAATTCCGCGTGCGACTTCCCGGTGTACCGGCGCGACATCTCGTCCATCAGCCCGTCGTGCAGCTTCACCGGCTCGATCGACGCCGTCCCGCGCACCGCCAGGTAGGTGTACGGGGCGTCGGCCGGGTGCAGCAGCACCGAGATCCGCGGATCGCGCCGCAGGTTGCGCTCCTTGTGGCTGCCCCGCTCGATCCCGAAGAGCAGGTCGGTGCCGTCGTGGCCGACCCAGACGACGGACTGGTGCACCGTGCCGTCCGCGCGGAGGGTCGCCACCACGGCGAACACCGGCGCCGCCAGCACGGCCCTGGCGTGTTCGGTCAACGGGACGCGGGCCATCACGCCTCCCGCCGGGGAGCGGTGCGCCGACGGCGCAGCGAGGGGTCGGTCAGCGACTGCGGCACCCAGTGGTGGTCGGCGCGGTTGAGGTCGACACCGGGCGGCACGATCGCGTCGATCCGGTCGAGCACCTCGTCGTCGAGTTCCACCCCGGCCGCGCCCAGCAGGTCGGTCAACTGCCCTGGCGTGCGCGGGCCGAGGAGGACGGAGGTGACGGCGGGATGGGACTGGACGAAGGCCAGCGCGAGGTGCGCCGGCGACAGCCCCGCGTCGGCGGCCACCTTGCGCAGCTCGGCCACCGCCTTCGCCTTGGCGGCGTTCTCCGGGACGGAGAGGTCGAACTTGCGCTGTTCCAGCACGGCCCGCCCGACGCCCGGCCGGATCTCCCGGCCGGTGAGCCAGCCCGCCCCCAGGGGGCCCCAGGGCAGGACGCCCATGCCGTGCCGCTGTGCGGTCGGCAGGACGTGGGTCTCCACGGAGCGGGCGAGGGCGGAGTACTGCGGCTGCTCGCTGCGGAACCGGACGTGTCCGCGCCGTTCGGAGACCCACTGGGCCTCGACGATCTGGTCCGCGGGGAAGTTGGAGGTGCCGACCGCGCGGACCTTGCCGGAGCGGACGAGGTCGGAGAGCGCGGAGAGCGTCTCGTCGATGTCGGTGTCCGGGTCGATCCGGTGCACCTGGTAGAGGTCGATGTGGTCGGTGTCGAGGCGGCGCAGCGATCCCTCCACCGCCCGCGCGATCCAGCGCCGGGAGTTCCCGCGGTGGTTGGCGTCCGGGCCCATCGGGCTGTGGAACTTGGTGGCGAGGACGACGTCGTCCCGGCGGCCCCGGATCGCCCGGCCGACGATCCGCTCCGATCCGCCGTCGCCGTAGATGTCGGCGGTGTCCACGAGATTGATGCCCGCGTCCAGGGCCAGCCGGATCGTCCGGACGCCCTCCTCCTCGTCGGTGTTGCCCCAGGAGCCGAACATCATGGCCCCGAGGGCGAATTCGCTGACCGATATGCCGGTGCCGCCCAGAATCCTGTGTCTCATGCGACGTGTGCCCTCCGTCGTCGGACCGGTCGGATGAACGGTTCCACTCTGACCCAGCGGCCACGGGCACGCCAGGGGACGTGTGCGAGATGTCCGTTTTCTCTCCAGGTCGGCTGGTATGGTACTTCTCGCCCGATGGCTGACGCTCCGTCAGTACCCTTTCTGCACAACCTCGGGAGGCCCCGCGTGCGTACCGTCCTCGAACGCGCCGAATGGTTCGTCTGGCTCTCCGCCCGTCCGCTGGAGCAGCACCGCTTCGCCCACCACTTCCTCGGCGGCGGCGCCGACGCCGTGGAGACCGCGCTCGCCGCCTACGTCCGCCCCGACGGCGGCTACGCGTACGCGCTGGAGGCGGACGTGCGCGGGCCGTCCTCGCAGCCGCTGGCCGCGGCCGCGGCGCTCAACGTCCTGGACGAGATCGGCCGGTGCGACGCCGCCCGCACGGCTCGGCTCCGCAGTCACCTGCCGAGTCTGACCTCGCCCGACGGGGGCCTGCCGACGCTCCATCCCGGCATCGCCGGCTACCCGTCCTCGGCCGTCCTCACGGTGCGGCCGAACCCGCCGGGCAGCCTGCTGGCCACCGGGGTGATCGTCGGCCGGCTGCACCGCAACGGCATCGAGGACCCGTGGCTGGACGCCGCGACCGAGTTCTGCTGGCAGGCCGTCGACGGTCTGACCTCCTCCCACCCGTACGAGGTGGAGGCCGCCCTCGCCTTCCTGGACGGCGTTCCGGACCGGGGGCGGGCCGCCAAGTCCGCCCAGCGGCTCGGCGAACTCGTCCGCGACCAGCGGCTGGTGGTGACCGACCCGGCGCGGGCCGAGGAGTTTCCGGTCCACCCCGCGTACGCGGCGGGGGAGTACCACTACGTCACCGACGTCCTGCGGACCCCCCGTTCGCTCGCCCGGGAGTGGTTCACCGAGCAGGAGGTGGCGCGCTGCCTGGACCACCTGGCCGCCGTGCAGCAGGAGGACGGCGGCTGGCCCGTGCTGTGGCGGCTCTGGGCCCCGGGCTCGGCGGCCGAGTGGCGCCCGATCGTCACCCTGGACGCCCTGCGCACCCTGCGGGCCCACGGCCGGCTCTGACCGTTCCCGCCGGACGGACCCCGGACCCCGGATCCCGGATCCCGGACCCCGGATCCCGGATCCCGGATCCCGGATCCCGGACGCCGCCGGGTTCGCCGGTGTCCGGGGTCCGCCGGGTCCGCCGGCGCCTAGGGTCCGTCGGGCGCGGCCGGGCGGCTCCCCTCCGGCTCGCGCTCCATCGCGTCCAGGGTGCGGGCCACCACCTGCTCGGGCACGTCCGGCACCAGCTCGACACCGCGCGGCCCGTCCAGCACGAACGCGAGCCCCGTGCCCGACAGGGCCTTCTTGTCCTGCCGCATGAGGGCGATCAGGGCCGCCGTCCCCACTCCGGCCGGCAGCCGCTCGCGCAGCCCGTACGCGCGCACCGTCGCCAGGTGCTCGGCCACCCGCTCCGGGCCGATCCGGCCCAGCGCACCGGCCAGCCGCCCGGCGAACACCGTGCCGATCGCGACGCCCTCGCCGTGCCGCAACGCGAAGTCGGTGGCCCGTTCCAGGGCGTGGCCCAGGGTGTGTCCGTAGTTGAGGATGTGCCGCAGCCCGCCGTCCCGTTCGTCGGCGGCCACCACCGAGGCCTTCAGGGCGACGCTCGCGGCGATCTGCTCGTGGACGGGCAGCCCGCGCAGGTCGCCGGCGCCGATGAAGTGGCAGCGGGCGATCTCGCCGTACCCGTTCGCCCACTCCACCGGCGGGAGGGTGCGCAGGTGGTCGGTGTCGCACAGCACGGCCCGGGGCTGCCAGTAGGCGCCGACCAGGTTCTTCGCCTCGGGCAGGTTGACCGCGGTCTTCCCGCCGACCGCCGCGTCCACCTGCGCCAGCAGGGTGGTCGGCAGATGGATCACGGCCACCCCGCGGTGGTACAGCGCCGCGGCCAGGCCGACCGCGTCGGTCGTGGTGCCGCCCCCGCAGGAGACCACCACGTCGTGGCGGGTCAGGCCGTATCCGGCGAAGGCCCGGCAGAGCTCCTCCACCGTGGCCAGGGTCTTGCGGTGCTCGCCGTCCTGGGCCGGGACGAGCAGGGACGGCACGCCCGGGTCCGGGACCTCCTCCGGCGGGCGGGCCGACACCACCACGGCCCGGGCCGCGCCGGTGGCGGCCACGACGGAGGGGAGCAGGTGCCGGACCCCGGGGCCGATGTGCACGGGGTAGGAGCGGTCACCCAGCCGTACGTCGATCCGTCGAGGAGTCGTCATGTCCACAGCGTGCCGACTCCGGATGCCCGTGAACAGAGCGCCTCCCGGGCGCCTCCCGGGCCTCTTCCGAGCCCCTCGCCCGACCGCCCGCGCTCGGGAGGCGGGGCCGCACGGCCTGTGTTTGTGTGGGGGCGCAGCCCGCTCGGGAGAGGTGAACCACCGTGACCATGCCGCCGTTCGGATCGAACGACCCGTTCTCCGACCTGCTCAGCCGGTTCTTCGGCATGAGCCCGATGGCGTCCCCACCCAACGTGCAGCGGGTGCCGATCGGCCGGCTGCTCAGCGAGTCGGCGCAGGAGCTGCTCGGCCTGGCCGCGCAGCGTGCCGCCGAGGACGGGAGCAGCGATCTCGACACCGTGCACCTGGTGTGGGCATCCACCCGGGTGGATCCGTCGCGCCGGATGCTGGAGCGGGCCGGGATCGACCCGGACCGGCTGGCCGGCGACCTCGCGGAGGCGCTGCCGGTCGGCGCGGAGACGCCCACCGGGGACGGCCGGCCCGCGTTGACGCCGGCCGCCAAGCGGGCGCTGCTCGCCGCGCACGCCCGTTCGCAGGCGGCGGGTGCCTCGTACATCGGGCCCGAGCACATCCTCGGGGCGCTGCTGGAGGAGGACCGGTCGGGCGCGGGGGCGGCCCTGCGGAACGTGGCCCCCTCGCAGGAGGCGCTGCGCACGGTGCTGGACGGCCGCAGCTCCGGTGGCGAGCGCAGCTCCGGCGGTGCGCAGCCGAGCCGGACGCCCACCCTGGACGAGTACGGCCAGGACCTCACCGAGGAGGCGCGGGCGGGCCGGCTGGACGCGGTGGTCGGCCGGGCCGAGGAGATCGAGCAGACCGTCGAGATCCTGTCCCGCCGGACCAAGAACAACCCGGTGCTGATCGGCGAGCCGGGCGTCGGCAAGACGGCGATCGTGGAGGGGCTGGCGCAGCGGATCGTCTCCGGTGACGTGCCGCAGAGCCTGAAGGAGAAGCGGGTCGTCACCCTGGACCTCACCGGGCTGGTGGCCGGCTCCAAGTACCGCGGCGAGTTCGAGGAACGGCTGAAGAGCGTGATCGACGAGGTCACGGCGGCCGAGCAGAGCGTGATCCTGTTCCTCGACGAGCTGCACACGGTGGTCGGGGCGGGCTCCGGCGGCGAGGGTTCGATGGACGCGGGCAACATCCTCAAGCCGGCCCTGGCCCGCGGCGAGCTGAGCGTGGTCGGCGCCACCACCCTGGACGAGTACCGCCGGCACATCGAGAAGGACGCCGCCCTGGAGCGTCGCTTCCAGCCGGTGCTGGTGCCCGAGCCGACCGTCGAGGAGACCGTCGAGATCCTGCGCGGCCTGCGCGACGCGTACGAGGCGCACCACCAAGTGCGCTTCACCGACGAGGCGTTGGACGCCGCCGCGGCGCTCTCCGACCGCTACGTCAGCGACCGCTTCCTGCCGGACAAGGCGATCGACCTGCTGGACCAGGCGGGCGCGCGGGTCCGGCTGCGCAGCCTGAGCGGATCGACGACGGCGATGCCGGTGCAGGACCGGATCACCAAGCTGCGACGCGAGCTGGAGGAGGCGGTGGCGGACGAGGAGTTCGTCCGGGCCGCCAACCTGAAGGCCGAGCTGCGCCAGACCGAGGACGAGCTGGCCGCGCTCGCCGAGGACCGGGAGGAGGTCGTCGCCGTCACCGCCGAGGACATCGCGCAGGTGCTCTCCCGCCGTACCGGCATCCCGGTGGCCGAGTTGAACGCCACCGAGCGTGAGCGGCTCCTGCGGCTGGAGGAGCACCTGCACGAGAAGGTGATCGGGCAGGACCAGGCGGTCACGGCCGTCGCCCAGGCGGTGCGCCGCGGTCGGGCCGGCATGGGCGACCCGGACCGGCCGACCGGCTCGTTCCTCTTCCTCGGGCCGACCGGTGTCGGCAAGACCGAGCTGGCCAAGGCCCTGGCCGCGCTGCTCTTCGGCGACCCGGACCGGATGATCCGCTTCGACATGAGCGAGTTCCAGGAGAAGCACACGGTCTCCCGGCTGGTCGGCTCCCCGCCCGGGTACGTCGGCTACGACGAGGCGGGCCAGCTGACCGAGGCGGTGCGCCGCAAGCCGTACAGCGTGCTGCTCTTCGACGAGGTGGAGAAGGCCCACCCGGACGTCTTCAACCTGCTGCTCCAGGTCCTGGACGACGGACGGCTGACGGACGCGCAGGGCCGCACGGTCGACTTCCGCAACACCGTGGTGATCATGACCAGCAACATCGGGTCGCAGCGGATCCTCGACCACGCCGGCGACGTCGACGAGATCAAGGACGACCTGATGCGGGACCTGCGGACGCAGTTCCGGCCGGAGTTCCTCAACCGGATCGACGAGGTGATCGTCTTCCACGGGCTCACCCGCAAGGACCTGCTCCAGGTGGTGGGCCTGCTGCTGGACCGCAGCCGGCGCCGCCTGAAGGCGCAGGACGTCCGGCTGGAGGTGACGGACGACGCCAAGGAGTGGCTGGTGAACCGGGGTTACCAGCCGGAGTTCGGGGCCCGGCCGCTGCGCCGGACGATCCAGCACGAGCTGGACAACCGGATCTCCAACCTGCTGCTGGACGGCAGCGTGCAGGAGGGCGACACGCTGGTGGCGAAGGTGTCGGGCGGCGAACTGGTGGTGGTGACGGAACGGCCGGAGCCCTCGGCGACCTTCGCGGAGGCCGAGGAGAAGGCCGAGGAGAAGGCCGAGGGGAAGGCGCCGGAGTAAGGGCGGCAGGGTCGGGAGGCGGCGCGTCGGGAGTGACCGGCGCGCCGCCCGCGCGTTCAGGACTGCGGGAAGACCTCGCGCAGCAGCGGGTCCGGCAGGCCGCGCTTGCCCCACTCGCGCGGGTAGCCGAGCGAGACCTCCTCGAACCTGACGCCGTCGTAGCTGGTCCGCCGGGGGATGTGCAGGTGGCCGTAGATCATCGCGGCGGTGTTGAAGCGGCGGTGCCAGTCGGCGGTCAGCTCCGTGCCGCACCACTGGGCGAACTCGGGGTACCAGAGGATCTCGGTGGGTTCCCGGACCAGCGGGTAGTGGTTGACCAGGACGAGCGGCAGCTCCGGGTCGTGCCCGGCCAGCCGCTTCTCGGTGAGCCGGACGCGCTCGCGGCACCAGGAGTCGCGGTCCGGGAACGGGTCCGGGTGGAGGAACCGCTCGTCGGCGCAGACCACGCCGGACTCGTAGGCGGCGGCCAGCGACTCCTCCTTGGTCGTGGTGCCGGGGGCCCGGAAGGAGTAGTCGTACAGCACGAAGAGCGGTGCGACGGCGACCGGGCCGCCGGCGCCGGTCCAGACCGGGTACGGGTCCTCGGGGGTCACCACGCCGAGTTCGCGGCAGAGCCGGACCAGGTACTCGTAGCGGGCGACGCCGCGCAGCTGGACCGGGTCGTTGGGGTGCGTCCACAGCTCGTGGTTGCCGGGCGCCCAGATCACCTTGGCGAAGCGCTCGGCGAGCAGGCCCAGTGCCCAGCGGATGGTGGTGGTGGACTCGGCGACGTCACCGGCGACGATCAGCCAGTCGTCGGGGGACTCCGGGCGCAGCTGCTCCACCAGGTCGCGGTTCTGCTGGTAGGAGACGTGCAGGTCGCTCACGGCGAGCAGGCGGCCGGCCCGCCCGGGCCCGGTGTCGCCGCGCCCGGCGGTGGTCCTGTCGGTCGCTCCGGTCACTTCGGTCACTTCAGCCCCCATGTCGTCACCCGGCCTCCGGCCAACAGTACGGGGGGCGGACGGGTGTGTGCCCGCAGAGTGGCCGGATCTCGACCACCGGAGGCGGGGACCGGACCCCGGAGGACCCCGGTCGGCGCCGGGCCGGACCCCGGCCCGGC
>NZ_JBEXNT010000160.1:0-19891 GCF_040611255.1 Kitasatospora sp. NPDC002965
CACTGGTCCGGCTCGGTGCCGCCGGCGTGAACTACATGGACGTCGGCGCCCGGGGCGGGGGCGGCCCCCGCTGGGCGGGCCCCCCCCTCCGCGGCGCCGCGGGGAAGGGGTACGTGACCCCCCACGGGGCCGGGGGGGGGGGCCGGGGCGGGTCTCGGCGGCCCGGCGGCCGCCGCCCTCTCGGGCGGGGGCGCCCGGCGGCCGCGCTACGGCGGGCGCCTGCGGCGGGGCTCGGAGCGGGGTCCCCGAGGGGAGGGTGCGCGTCCCGGCGGCGTCCGCACGGGCGACCGGCCGGTACTCGAAGCCGGACGCCGCCTCGCGCTCGTGCCCGCTCCTCCCGGCACCGACACGGACGGGTCGACAGGTCGACAGGCTGCCATTTCCACGGGCCGGGCTCAGCAGGTGCCGACGCCGGGCAGTTGGTTGCCGGGCGACTGGAGGTAGATGTTCGTCACGTAGCCGCCGTACTGCGGCAGGTACGCCCACCAGTCGTTGGTGTAGGGCGGAACGGAGACCGTCTCGCCCTGCTTCTGGCACGTCACCAGCACCTCGACACCGGCGGGCAGCACGGTGATCGCCGCCTGGGAGGTGTTGGCCTGCGGCCGGACCCGGACGTTCTCGCCCCAGGTCCCGAACCAGGTGCCGGCCGGCTGGACGGCACCCGGGACGCTCAGCGAGCGGGTGAGCCGGCCGAGGTCGGTGTAGGCCTTGCCGTAGGTGGTGCCCACGGGGTGCGACGTGTAGACGGCCACGATGGTGCGGTCGCCCGTGCCGACGGTGCCGGTACTGTGCAGGACCGGCCGGGTGAGGTCCACCGCCAGGGTGCCCGCCTCGCCCGTCGCACCCGCCTCGCCCGCCTCGCGCACTTCCCGCACGTCGCCCGTCGTGCCCGTGCCGCCCGCCTCGCCCGCGGCGTTCGGCGTGTCGACGGACGCGACCGTCGGGGGGTGGGGCGGCTGCGGCGTGCAGCCGCCCGAGGAGAAGCCCGACCAGCCCTGCTTGACCGCCCAGGACTGCGCGAACGATCCGGCGATCCCGAAGTGCTGGTCGAAGCCGTCCGTACCGCACCGGGTCGAGGCGTGGAGGTTCCCGAGCACGAAGTCCCGCACCGCCGCCGGGGCCTGCTCCAGCAGGTAGCGGTAGATCCGCACGGTGTCGGCCGCCGTGACGGCGGTGTAGCCCCAGACGCCCGCGCTGGTCGCGGGCGGGCGGGCGGTGTCCGTCAGCGCGAGCCGGGTGACCATCCGGTCGACGATCGCGCCGCCGCCGTTGTTCAGCCAGTAGTAGCTGGCCGCGTCGTCGTCGCTGCTGCGCAGCATGGCGTCCAGCCGCGCGCGGTCGGCGGAGGGGATGTCGTAGGTGGGTCCCCGGTTCCACAGGTAGTCGAGGGCGATCAGCAGTTTGACCACCGAGGCGGAACGGAACTGGGTGGTGGAGTTGAGCTGTTCGGTGAAGGTGCCGGTCTGACGGTCGTAGACGGCGACGCCGGCGGTGACGCCGGGCGGCACCTGGACGGAGGTGACGGCCTCCGCGTGGACGGGAGGCCCACCGGCGGGCCGTCCGGCGGCGCCGACGGCCCCGGCCGCCGTCGGCGCCGAGACGGCCGTGAGACAGGCTCCGGCCAGGAGAAGGGCAAAGGTGGTGCGCGCGCCGGATCGACGCGACTGCGTACGAGACATGACGGACTCCGCGAACTCGCCGTAGGAACTGCCCGGTTGGGGCCTGTGCCCGCGCACCCGGCCGGCGGTGGCCGGCCCGGTCGGCGGATTGGTCCAGACATTTCCACAGTCAGGCGAACATGTCAGCATGCATGATCATGCAGAAAAATAGTTCGTTGATAGATTGACTGTCATGGACGCAGCACAGGGTCCCCTGCGGACCTCCCGACCGGACGGTACGCCGGCAGGGCCGAGCATCCACCAACTCCGGCTCTTCCTCGCCCTCAGCGCGGAACTCCACTTCGGCCGCACCGCCGCCCGCCTCTTCATCACCCAGCCCGCCCTCAGCCGGCAGATCCGCGATCTCGAACGGCGGCTCGGCGTCAGACTGCTGGAGCGCACCAACCGCGCGGTCGCGCTCAGCGCCGCGGGCCGGGCCCTCCTCCCGGAGATCCGGGCAGCCGTCGACGCGGCCGACCGGCTGAGACTGGCCGCCCAGGCCCAACTGAGACACGTCGGAGCGGAGTTGATCGTCGGCATGACCGGCGCCCAAGCCTCCCAGCCGCACACCGCCGCCGTCCTCCGGGCCCTGCGGCGGCACTGCCCCGGCATCACCACGAAGATCACCGCACTCGACTTCGCGCACCAGGGCACAGCCCTGATCGAGGGCTCGGTCGACGTGGCGTTCCTGCGCCCGCCCACGGCGGACGGCATCGAAGTCCACCTGCTGGCCGCCGAACCGCGCGTCGCCTGCCTGCCCGCCCGGGACCCGCTGGCCACCCGCCCCGCCGTCCCGCTCGCCCTGCTCGCCGGCCGGCCGGTGGTCGCCACCCCGCCGCAGGCACCGCGGGCGTGGCGCCGGTTCTGGGCGGTCGACCCCCGGCCCGACGGCTCCCCCGTCCGCTACGGGCCGGTCGCCTCCGACATCGAGACCCTGCTGCACGCCGTCGCCGAAGGCGAGGGGGTGGCGTTCCTGCCCGCCTCCGTCCGCGAACTGTACCCACGCGCCGGGGTGCGCTTCGTCGACGTCCCCGGGCTCCCGCCGACCCACTCGGCGCTGGCCTGGTCGGCCCGGCACCGCGACCGGCCCACCGTGGCGGCGGCCCGTCTGGCAGCGACGTTCGTCGGCCCCACCGACCCGCCACCGCCCTGACCGACCCGCCCGGGCGGCAGGGACCGGGGGGACGTCCCGCCGGCACCACCGGGATGAACTCCCCCATCGAGGCGGTCGCGCCTACTCCAGGGACGTGGCCGGCGGGGCGGCACGACCTACCCGGAAGGGCCGGAGATATCGGCACGACCGGCGAGAACCGCCCCAGGGAGGTGTTCTGGCTCAGCATCATCCACGTCAACCGACCGGACGCCGGGCTCCGGACGAACGCCGTCGACCCGACCCCCGTACCGAACAGAGGGCCGGGTCAACGGCGGCGCGCCACCGCCTCGCCAGGCGAATCCGCCCGCCGGAGCGGCACCGCGGTCGAACTCGGCGCCGGCCAAAGCCCGTTCCCGCCCCGGCACACCCCTCACCAGGGGCCGCAGCATCCGGGCGCCCGATGGTCTCCTACTTCCGGATGCCGTAGATCCACACGCTGCCGACCGTCTCGCGGGTGGTCAGGGTGACACGGTCCGTGCCAGGACCGCCGTCGGTGATGACGATGCACATCGGAGTGCCGAGCACGGTGCGGGCCTCGACCTTGGTGATCGTGTAGCCCGGGTACGACCCGCTGAAGCTGCCTCCGATCCCGACGACCTGAGCCACGACCCCCGTGTTGATCAGGGCATCGCCGGGCTGGCGGCTCCCCGCCTCGTTGCACGCCTTCAGCCGCAGCGTGGTGGCGTGGGCGGCGGGGGCCACCGAGGCCAGGGTGAGGAGGGAGAGGGCGGCCGCGGCCGCGAGGCAGGCACTCCGTGCGCGCGTAGTTGTCATGCGGCGACCGTCCGCCCGGGCCCGCCCCGCTGCAAGCCGGGCAGGCCGCCCGCTGCTCCGAACACCATGTCGGGCCTGGTGGGGACCGTACTCCTCGCGAGCGTCGACGGCCCTTGCCCGTGCGAACGACCGGCCGTCGCGGCCACGGCCCGGCCCGGCCCGTACGGCAGCCGATGGGGTGATCTTGCAGGTCATCGCCCTCGTGGTAGCAGCCGGTCGGCCTCGGTGCTGTGCGCATCCTGTGCGCACCCGGGACGCGCCGACGCTCCGGGCTCCCGACCACGAAGGTGATCCCGCCCGATGACCGAACACCGCCGCAGACCGTCCGGCCTGACCGCCACCGCCGTCTCCCTGGCCCTACTGCCCCTCCTCGCACCCTGCCCGACCGCACTGGCCCAACCGGGCGCGACACCCTCACGCGCGGCCGACCAGTGGTCGGAGCTGCGCGTTCTCGGGCAGTGCCTGACCGTCGAACAGACCCTCCAGACGCGGCTGCGTACCTGCACCTCGGAACTCGGCGAGCCCACGCCCGCCGGGCAGCAGTGGCGGCTCGACCCCCAGGGCACCCTCCACAGCGCCGTCACGGGCGACCTCGCCCTCGGCCTCCAGCCCGGCAGCACCCCCTCCAGGGGGGCACCGACCGCGCCCGTCCCCGCCGTCGCCGCCACCGGCGCCTGGTCGTACGACGCCTCCGCCGGCAGCCTGACGTGGAAGGGCGGCCCGTACGTCCTGGACTTCAACGTCGGCGAGGACCGGGCCACGCTGTACACACCGGGAAGCGGCAGCAACCAGCGGTGGACGTTCAGCCCCGGCTACACCGCCGTCACCCCGGCCGCAGGAGATGCCGGCGAACTGAGAACCGGTGGACGCTGTCTGACGCTCGCTCCGATCGTCACTCCCGACCGCTCGGTCTCGGTGGAGCCGTGCGCGTCGGTCGCCGGGAAGCCGACACCGCCGACCCAGCGGTGGACCGTCACCCCGGAGGGCCAGGTGCAGAGCTCCGCCGCGCCCTACCCGGTGCTCGACGTGCGCAACGGCCCCGGCTGGTACGCCAGCACCGTCGTCGCACGGCCCGTCAGCAACGGCACCGACCAGTCCCGCTGGCAGTACGCCGCGGACACGGGAACCCTGCGCTGGGCGGGCGACCCGACCCTCGCCCTCGACCACTACCGGAACAGCGGCTTCGCCGGGCTCTACCCGGCGAACGGCGGCGGCAACCAGACCTGGACCCGGTTCCCGGCCGCCGATCGGCCGGGAACCGCCCGGACCCAGGCCGCCCCCGGCGCCGCCTCCGCGACCGCCGAATCCCCCACCGGTGCCACCGTCCGCTGGACCGCCCCGCAAGGTCCCGCACCCGCCGGATACGCCGTCTACCGCGACGGCGGCCGGATCGCCGTCACCACCGACCGGCAGTACCGCGACGGCGGGCTCGGCCCCGGCGGGGTCCACCGCTACCGCATCACCGCGCTCTCCGCCGACGGGGCCGAATCCGCACCCGGCGCCGAAGCCGCGCTCACCGCCCCGGCCTGCCCCCGCGCCACCGGGCCCGACGGCCTCGACCCGTTCGTCCCGCCCCAGCCTGACCGCCCCTACACCGTCACACTCACCGGGCTGCCCTCCGCCCAGGACGAGCGGCAGCGCCAGGACCTCGCCCAACTGCCCTCCGACCTCCGGCCGACCGGCCTGTACCTGCCGCCCGGGGCGCAGCTCACCGCCACCGTCACCGGCACCGCCGGCACCGGCCGGCTGCGGGTCGTCGTCGGCCCGCCGGTCGGCTCCGGCCTCACCGCCGGCCGCCGCCACACCGCCGGACCGTCCGGGGCCACCCAGGTCCAGGACCACCGCGGCGGCATGGTCTACCTGGCCTTCGACGGCACCGCCGCCGACCGGACGACCGTCACCCTGACCGGCGACGTCCAGGCGGCCCCGGTCTTCGTCCTCGGCCGCACCACCGCGGCCGAGTGGCGCACCCAGCTCGCCGAACGCCCCACCCGTTACGCCGAGTTCGTCGCCGGACGGACCGTCGTCACCCTCACCCGCGACACCGCGGCCCGCTTCTCCCACAACTCACCGGAGACCGTGCTGCGCCACCTCGAATGCGCCCGGGGCATCGAGGACGCGACTGCCGCCCTCGCCGCCCCCACCGCCGCCGACGCGACCACCGCCCCCGGGCCCGACTCCCCGGGTGTCTTCCCGTTCCACTACACCGAGGTGGAACGCCGGGCCGGCGCGGCCTTCGCCACCGACGGCTACATGGGATTCAAGGACGACTCCGCCCCCTGGATCGCCGACGGCGCCGCCACCGGCTGGGGCATCTGGCACGAACAGGGCCACCACCGTCAGCAGCGCTCCGTCGAACCGTCCGAGGTGGTCGAGGTCTCGGTCAACATCTACTCGCTCGCCGTGGAGAAGGCGTTCGGCCGGACCTCACGCCTGGTCGCCGAGAAGGTCTACGACTCCGCCCTGCCCAAGGTCGGCACGAGCGGAGTCTCCTACGCGGACTCCTTCGACGCCTTCGAGAAGCTCGTCATGCTGCAGCAGCTGACACTCCAGTACGGCGAGAACTTCTGGCCCGCCGTCCAGAAGCTGGTCCGCTCCGCCCCGCCCCGGGGCACGGACCGCTGGGCCAACCTCGCCCTCGTCACCAGCAAGGTGGCGGCCCAGGACCTCACCGCCTTCTACCGGGCCTGGGGCGTCCCCCTCTCCGCCGCCGCCCAGCAGGACATCGCAGCCCTCCGCCTCCCTCCGGCCCCGAGCACCCTGAGCACCCGGCGGGAGCCCTGACCCCTGTCCACCGTACGCCCGGCCCCCGGGGGGGTCCGGGGGCCGGGCGTCGGGGTGGTGCGCTGTGGTTGACCGATCGTCAGATCTGGTGGATGAAGCAGCCCATGGCCATGGCGGCGGCCTTCTGCTGCCAGGTATAGCCGTAGCTGCGGGAGGCCCAGGCCCCGCGGCCGCACTTGATCAGGAAGGGCCTGGTCCAGGTCCAGGCCTTGCGGGCCCAGCCCCAGCCCCACTGTCCGTCGAGGTCGAATCGGATGTTCGGATCCTGGGAGACGTAGTCGTAGGCGGTGGCGTTGCCGCCCTTGATCGGGTCGGTGGTCAGGAACCGGCCGAGCGCCGGGGCGTAGAGCCGCACACCCATCAGGACGGCCCCGGTGGGCGTCTCGGCCGAGCGCTGCTGGCCGCCGAGCCAGCCGTACCGGAGGGGGGCGGTGCCGGGGAGGCGGTTGCCGTATTCGTCGAAGGTCACGGCGGTCGGGGGCTTCGCCGGGTCGAGCGGCAGGGCGACCACGATGTCGCCGTGCAGGTTCGCGAGTTGGAGCACCACGCCGCCGGTCCTGGCCGTGGTGGCGCCGAGGCCGCCGGCGGGCGTGGTCACCTGGCGGGTGAGGTCGCCGGTGCCGGTGTCCTCGACGATCCAGGTGGGGTTGTCGCAGGCGCATCCGTAGTGGTTGAGCCCGGTGCGTGCGGTGCTCCAACCGCTGCCGGGGTTGACCTCGGTGGTCCAGGCCCGCAGCCGCAGTGCCGGGTCCAGCGTCCAGGTCTGGCGGTCGGTGGCGGTGCTCTGCTGCCGCACGAGGTCGTTGGCGAAGTAGGAGGTGGCGGCGCCGGGTTGCGTCGTGGTGCGGCCGAAGGCGTCGTAGCCGTAGCCGGGGTCGACCAGGCGGTCGGCGGAGTCGTAGGCGTGCTGCTCCGTGGTGCCGCCCGACGGCGTGCACTCGGCGCCGGGTGCGGCGCTCGCGGAGGTCCGGGCGGTGCGGTTGGTGTTGCGGTCGAAGGCGTAGGTCCTGGTGGTGCAGACGCCGTCGGCGGCCGAGGTCGTCCGGGTGAGGCGTCCGACGGTGTCGTAGCCGAAGGCCTGCTGGGAGGCGGAGCCGAAGGTCGCGGTGTGGGTGGCCCACTGGCCGTGGACGGTCGCGCTGATCCCGTCACTCAGGACGGTCGTGCCGTCACTGTCGCGGGTGTACGTGCGGTCGAAGAGGGTCCCGGTGGGGCTCTTGAGCTGGCGCATGGTGTAGCCGCCGGGGAGGCCGGTGCCGGTCACGGTGCCGTCGGCGTCGTAGCGGGCCGTGAAGGTGCCGGCCACCGAGTCGCCCACCGACGTGACCAGGCCGCGCGGTTCGACGGCCGTGTCGTAGGTGTAGGTGGTGGTGGACGGTGCGGTGTCGGTGACGAGGGTCGGCCGGTCGAGCTTGTCGTACTGGGTGGTGGTGGTGCCCCCGTCGGCGTCGGTGTAGGCGGTGAGGCGGCCGAGGCGGTCGAAGACCGTGGTGACGGTGCCGGAGCCGGTGGTGGCCGTGGTGGTCTGGCGCCCGCTGGCGCTGTCGTAGCCGGTGGTGACGACGGGCACCTCCTGGCCGGGCCCGCTGACGGCGGACCGGGTCTGGCGTCCGGCCCCGTCGTAGCCGGTGGTCGTGGTCCGCTGGGCCCCGTTGGCCGTCTCGGTGGTGCTGGTGGTCTGGCCGTACCGGTTGTACTCGACCGTCTTCACGGGGAGTTGGACCGGGTTGGATCCCCCGCCGGTGATGTCGGCGGCCGGTCCGACCGAGCAGACCTGGTCCGCCCACTCGGGCCGGCCGGCGCACGCTCCGGTGCCGTCCCCGGTGTAGTACGCGGTGACGGTGGTGCCCGCGTCGGTGCCGGTGGAGGCCGGCAGGCTCGCGCCGGTCACCCGTCCCTGGGCGTCGTACACGGTGGAGGTGGTGAGCCGGGCCCCGTCGGGGTCCTGGACGGTGGTGCTGGGCAGCCCCCTGGCCCAGTCGTAGCCGGTGGCCGTGACGCGGGCGTCGGCGAGCAGTGCGGTGTCGATGCGGGGCTGTCCGCCGCTGGTCTCCCGGGTGACCTGGTCGCGCACGGTGGCGGTGCCGTCGGTGGGCCGGCCGCCGTCGTACTCCTTCACCGTCCTCTGCCGCAGGGGCAGTTGGGTTCCGGCTTCGGCGACCACGGCCTGTCCGGCCGTCAGTTTCCTTTCCAGCGTGCCGTAGTGGAGGGGGCCGAGGGTCTCCAGTTCGCGGCTGCCGTCGGCGCTGTAGGTCGTCGTGGTGGAGAGCAGGCCGGCGCGTTCGGCGCTGCCGAGGGCGGCGATCCCGAGGGACGCGAGGGTCGAACGGTCCTGGTCGGTGATGCCCAGGGCCAGCGCGCGGTTGGCCGCGGTCAGCCGGCGGACGGTGTTGCCGAAGGCGTCGTGTTCGGTGACCGTGAGGGCTCCGCCCGGCCGCGCGGTGTCGGTCTCCTGGCCGGAGGCGTCCAGGTAGTACAGGTCGGCGCGGCCGTAGCCGTTCGCCGGGAGCTGCGTTCCGGCGTTGGCGGCGGGGGTCTGGTCGGGCGGGAATACGGCGGTGGCGTCCGTGGGCGTCTCCCGCTGGCCCCAGGAGGCGGTGGCGGTGTGGCCGAGGTCGTACGGTGCGCCGTTGCCGGTGACCGGTACGTCGTAGACGAGGGTGGTGGTGGCGGTGCCGTTGACCTGGTCGGCGGAGCCGGGGGCCAGGGTCGGACGCGAGGCGGTGAGCAACATGCCGTCCCCGGCGGCCGGGGAGCCGCCGACGCGCCCGTAGCCGAAGGTCCAGGGAAGTTCGCCGGGCGGGGTGAGGGTGGTGACGCGGCCGGCCGTGTCGTAGTCGTAGGCGGTCGGCACCGCCGGGGCGATCCTCGGGTCCCAGGTCTGGCACAGCCGGCCGTTGCCGTCGTAGGCGTAGCGGCTGACGTCGACGGCGGTGGCGGCGCCCGCGCCGGGTTCGGTGGACCACAGGCGGATCGCGGTGACCTGTCCGGCGACGTCGCCGAGGGTGGTGGCGGTCGCGGTGGTGGTCGGGGCGTAGACGAATTCCAGGACGCGGCACCCGCGGGTGGCCGGGTCGTCCGCGCAGGCCGTCGAGGCCGCGGCGCTGGTCGGGCTGATCACCCGTTGCGGCCGGGTGAGGATCCGCCCGTCGGGTCCGGTGACGTTCTGGGAGACGATCGTGCTGGTCGTGTTGTCGAGACCGCGGGTCGACGAGCGGGTGAGGGCCCAGGCGGCCGCGGCGGGGTCGGTGCGTGCGAAGTCCGCGGTGCCGCCGTCGGTGTCCGTGAGGGTGAAGCCTGCGGCGAACGAGCCGGTCAGGGTGAGTTGCGCGGCGCCGGGTTCGGCGATCCAGCCGGTGGCCGCCTCGTCGGCGGTGAAGTGCAGGCTCGTGCCGTCGAGCCGCAGGACGTCCAGGGAGGTGGCCGAGGTGCGGTTGATCGCGGTGTAGCCGGAGTCCTTCCGGCCGGTGGAGGTGCCGGAGAGCCACTCCTTCCCGAAGATCGCGGCCTGTCCTGCCTGGGCGCCGCCTTCCTGGGGGTTGCGGGAGGAGGCGGTGCGGGTGATCGCCGTCCCGAAGAAGGCGGTGTCGGTGCGGCTGAGGCTGTAGTTGCCGGTGAGGAGGTTGACCTCCCCGGGGCCGACGGGGACGGTGGCGGCGCCGTCGGCGGTGTGGTCGACGATCGCCTTGAGGGGGTCGCTGGAGGCCCTGGCGCCGGCGGGGCCGGTGAAGTCGGCCTTCAGCTGCACCGTGCCGTCGGGGCTGACGGTCGTCGCGGCGTCCCAGGCCAGCTGCGGGCTCCGGCCGGCGCTGAGGGCGACCGGCCAGGCGGTCAGCGGGGTGCCTGCCGCGCTCACGTGGCCGGGCGGGACGGGTGCCCAGGCGTCGGCGTCCGAGCGTCGCCAGGAGAAGGTCACGGCGTTGTAGCGTGAGGCGTCGGCCTCGGCCTGGAGGGGCAGCCGTGCCGCGGTGCGCCGACCGTCGGACGGCCTGGTGACGCCGCCGGCGCCGACGTGGAACTCGTACGCGAGGGGTTCCGACCGGTTGTCGGCCCGGTCGACGCTGCGGACCTGAAGGGTGTTGGTGCCGCCGCGGGTCGGGGTGGCGAGCACGGCGACCGGCGTGGTGGTGCCGTCGGTGGCGATGCGCGTCCAGGTGGTGCCGTCGAGGGTCCACTCCAGCCAGCGGTGGTCGCCCTGCGGGGGTGTGACGGTGAACGTACCGCTCTGGCCGACTCCCTTCACCCAGGAGGCCGAGGGGTAGTCCGTCGAGGTCACGGCGCCCGGCGCGGAGGGTGCCCGGGTGTCGACCGTGAAGGTGCGCCAGGGCGACCAGGAGAGGTTGTAGTGGGTTCCGTCGTACGGGTTGCTGCGGAACCGGTAGGTCCGGCCGTCCTGGAGGAGGCCGGAAGGAACGGTGGCCGACAGCGGCTGTCCGCTGGCGCCCCACGGGGACACCAGGTACTCGCCGACCTGCTGGTCGGTGGCGGCGTCCACGATCTGGAAGGTGCCGTTGATCCGGTCGTTGTTCGAGTCCGTGTAGGTGTCGCGCAGGACGGGGGTGAGGGTGTTGACGGTGTAGACGCCGTTGTCGGCGAAGAAGGGCGGGCCGGCCTGTTGGTCGGTGCCGGTCCGGGGGCGGTAGTTGAACGTCACCGAGAGCTTCGGGATCTGACCGGCGGCGGCGTTGCCGGAGTAGAACTTCTTCCAGGACCCGGTGTCGGCCTCGTTGGCGGCGCGCAGGCCGAGGCCCTGGCGGCCCACCGAGGTCTGGCCCGCCCAGTACTGCAGCAGGGGGGTGACGTCGGCGTTCACGTAGGCACCGTTGGCGCAGTTCTGTCCGCGGGTCTCGGTGGACGTCGCGTACTTCTTCAGCCAGGCCGGCTGGTTGGTCCAACGGCTGCCGGTCGTCGCGGTGTTGGTGTCCCATACCTCCCAGGCGACGGGCTTCGTGCAGTCCCAGGAGTGGAAGTTGTAGAGGGACAGGGTGGCCTTGGAGACCAGGGCGTCCTTGATGGGCGCCATGTCCCAGCTGATGAAGGAGCGGGCGATGCGCGGTTTGGTCCGCGCGGCGTCCGCCCAGTCGCCCGGCCAGCCGAGCTTCAGTTCGGTGGCGCTCGACGCGTCGACGGTCTCGCCCTGCTGGACCCAGGTGTCGAAGACGTCGGAGAGCACGGTGTCCGACGGGTCGACCGTCACGGGGTACGCGGTCGCCGGGTCGGCGAGGAACCCGGCGTCGGGGCTGAGGCGCAGTTCGATGGTGTCGCCGGACTGCACGACCTTCAGGCCCACCGGTGCCCGGTGGGTGTGCTCACCGGAGTTCCTGTCGACCGTCGCGTCCCACATGACCGGGGCCGGCATCGAGGCGAGTTCGCGTCCGGTGGCGGCCTCGGTGAACGTCACGCCGCCGTCGTCGTTCTGGCGCGCGTTGACTCCGGGCGCCTTCAGCGGCAGCGTGTAGTCGGCCGGGCCCGCGGGTCGCTTCTTGAGGATCACGGACTGCTCGTAGCCGGTGCGGGTGGCGTCGATGACCAGGTCCGCACCGGGCAGCACGTCCGGATAGGTGGCTCGGGCGCCTTCCACCCGGGGTGCGGGCAGCCCGCCCCGCCACTGCATGGCGACGTTCCGACCGCCGGCGGTGAGACTGAGGAGGTCCTGGACGGGGGCACCGGCGGCCTCGGCGAACGAGCCGGCCCGCCTGCCCTTCGTCTCCCCCGCCAGGGCCAGTCCGCGCGGGTGGGCCTTGGAGGCGACGGAGCCGTCGGGGCGCTTGGCGAAGGTGACGTCGACGTCCGCCCAGCCGCCGTCCGGGCGGCGCATCCGCACCGGCCCCGCCGCGACCTCCAGGGTGACGCTGCCGTCGGGGTTCGCCCAGGTCGTGGAGGAGTCGGTGCGTTCGGCCGGCACCTCGACGGGCTTCCCCTGCAACCGGGCCGTGAGCCGGGCGGAGGCCAGGTCGCCGGTCGGTTGCTGCGTCGCGGCCGGCTGTCGGGGGCTGTGCGGGGCCTCGGACGGGGGTCGGGCGGAGGCGTCCTGCACGCCGAGGAGCACGCCCGCCACCAGGGCGGCCGAGACGGTGACTGCCGTCCACCGGCGGCGTCGTGCACGTGTACGGGACCGGGAGGGCAGGCTCCCGGCGGTTGTCGGAGACGATGACACAGGCACACTCCAGGGGTGATCGCGGGAAACGGAGCACGGTCCTTCGGTACGCAGGTCCTTCGGTACGCAGGTGCTTCGGTACGCAGGTGATTCAGCGCGGTGCTTCGGTACGCAGGTGCTTCGGTCGCACGCGGCGGTCCGCCCTGCGGAGTCGGCCACCGGGCACGGGGGGCACGTCTCGACGGCCGCCCGGGTCGGACGGCGCTCTCGGTCGGAGCTCCGTTCCTCGCGCTGTCGCAGCGGGCCGCTCCGCCGGTGCGAGAGGAGCGGTCGGGCACTGTCTGCGCAGTTCGAGTCACACTCACAAGTCGCGTGTACATGACTACTTCATCGAGGGCCGCCGGATCGGCCGGGGCGGCGGCCACGACCGATTCCCGCCGACGAACGGCCGGTTCCGCCCTCCTGCGAACCATCTCCGGGCCGGGCGGCACCCCCGCCCCTCGCCGAACCCGCGCAGCGGGCGGGTTCGGCCGCAGCGGCCGCGACCGATTCCCGCCGTCCGGACCCGTCCCCGCCGTCACCCAGGCGGGCAGCGCCCGGTCGCGCCGCCCGGCGGCGACACCCACGCTGGACGGGTGTCCTCCGCCAGCGCCTCCGCCCTCGTCGCCGCACTGCGCCGCGACGTCTCGCCCGCCGTTCCCTGCCCCGAGGCGGTCGTGCTCGCCCAGGGACT
This sequence comes from Kitasatospora sp. NPDC002965, assembly GCF_040611255.1. Classification (NCBI taxonomy): domain Bacteria; kingdom Bacillati; phylum Actinomycetota; class Actinomycetes; order Kitasatosporales; family Streptomycetaceae; genus Kitasatospora; species Kitasatospora sp. NPDC002965. The sequence goes on from NZ_JBEXNT010000160.1 coordinate 13,200, forward strand.
GCTGCACTCCCCCACTCCCTGGCCGGCCGGGATGCCCAGGCGCAGCATCGACGGCAGCCCGTTCCGCAATGCCTGGCGCGTCGCCCGGACGGCCACCGGGCTGACCTACACCGAGGGCTTCGCGCTGCGCGCGGTGCCGGCAGGAGTCGTGCACCATGCGTGGTGCGTGGATCCGGCCGGCCGGGCGCTCGATCCGACGTGGCCGGACGGACGGGGACTCGCCTACCTGGGCCTGCCCATGACGACGGACTGGGTGGAGTCGGTCCGCCGCCGGACCTGTACCCGGACGGCCTTCGTGGGCATCCTCGACGAGGGCGTCCAGCGTTCCCGGGACGCGGAGCGGGTCCTCACCTTCGGCGTCCCCGGGGCCGCTCTCGTCCGGGTCGGCACGCCCGTGACCCGGCCACCGGCCGTCTGAGGCACGCCGGTCGGCCCGGCGACTCCGGCCCGTCCGGGACGGGAGCGTGACCTTCCGCGCCGGGGTCGCCCGGGTCCGCCGCGGTCAGACGGGACCGGCGTCCGGGCGGCGGTCCCCCGTCCGGGCCGCGGGCCGCTCGCGGTCGAGGACGCACAGCTGCAGGCGGTGCGGGCGCAGGACGGTGGTCAGCCGCACCGGGCGGTCGTCGGGCCGCCGGCCGGGCGCCGGGGCCGGGTGCCAGCGGGCCAGGACGGTGGCCAGCGCGATGACCGCCTCGGCGCGGGCGTAGTCGGCGCCCAGGCACTGCCGCGGGCCGTTGGCGAAGCCGGCGAACCCCCAGCGCGGCAGGGCGGCGGCCCGATCGGGGAGCCAGCGGTCGGGGTCGAAGCGGTCCGGATCGGCGAAGATCCGCGGATTGTGGTGGGCGACGTACGGGCTGAGCAGCACCTGCCCGCCGCGCGGCAGGGTGCGCCCGCCGAGTTCGGTCTCCCGCGTGCAGGTGCGCAGCAGGACCCAGCCGGGCGGGTAGAGCCGCAGCGCCTCGGTCAGGACCCGGTCGGTGCGCGGCAGGTGCGGCAGGTCGGTCCAGCGGGCGGGCCGGCCGCCCGGCAGCGCCGCGTCGACCTCCGCCTGCACGGCGGACAGGACTTCGGGGTGGGCCGTCAGCAGCCGCAGGGTCCAGGAGAGCTGGGAGGCGGTGGTCTCGGTGCCGGCCAGCAGCAGGGCGACGACCTGGTCGTGGACCTCGGTGTCGGACAGCGGGCGGCCGTCGTCGTCGCGGGCGGCGAGCAGTCCGGCCAGCAGGTCGGTGCGGCCGGGGCCGTGGGCCCGGTGGTCGCGTACCAGGTCGGCGACGGTCCGTTCCAGGGTGCGGACCGCCGTCCGGTAGCCGGGGCCCGCGGGCAGCCGCACCACGCGCCGCAGGGCGCCGGCGAACGCGGTCTCGAAGGCGTGCTGCAGCCGGTCCGACAGTACGTCCGGGGCCTCGGTGCCGAGCAGGGTGCGGGTCACCACCCGCAGGGTGAAGCGGTAGCAGGCGGGGAAGACGTCCACCACGTCGCCGTGTCGCCAGGAGCCGGCCAGCAGCTCCGCCTCCCGGGTCATCACCTCGGCGTACGCGGCCAGCCGGTCGGGGCGGAACTCCGGTTGCAGCATGCGTCGTTGGCGCCGGTGATCGGCGTGGACGCAGGTCGCCAGCCCGTTGCCGAGGATCTCCCGGAACCGCCCGTAGACCGGCCCGCCCTTGTCGAAGGTGCGGTCGTCGGCGTACACCTGCCGGAGCAGCTCCGGATGGCAGGGGGCCACCAGCCGGTTCGGTCCGAGTCGGACCTCCACGAGGTCCCCGTAGCGGTGCAGCCGGGCCAGGAAGCGTGCCGGATCCCGGACCAGCGCGGGCAGATGGCCGAGCACCGGGAGCGCTCCGGGCGGGCTTCCGTGGAGGTAGGTCGTGGACGCGGCACCCCGCGCCGACGAGGAGGACGAGGTCACACCGGCAGGGTAGGCGCACCGGGGAGGGGTGGACAACAGGCGCGGATCCGCTTCACCCGGCCGACGGTCACCGCGGCCCGGACGGTGGGTGCGGAAGGGGGATGTGGGAAGGCGTTGTCACAACGGGGCGCGCTGCCCGGTCGTATGAATGACCGCCAGGGACGGAAGGTGCCCGGCGGCCCCGGGGCTCGACCGCCCCGGTTCGCCGAGTACAGGAGGACAGATGACTGGCCGTTCGACGAAGTACCTGGTCGCGCTCGCCACGGCCGCGGCGGCGCTGGCGGTGTCGGCCACCGCGACCGGGACCGCCACCGCAGCCGGGCCCACCTCCGCAGGGGGTGCGGCTGTGACGAGCGACGCGGTGGTCGTCTGCCGGAACGCCCACTTCGACGACTGCGTCGTCGGCGGCGTCTGGGTGAAGGACCCGCTCAAGAACCTCGACCAGGGCGCCCGTTTCCAGGACTCGATCTCGTCCATCACGAACGCGAGCGGACAGCGGCTCTGCTTCTGGGAGCACAACGACTTCCAGGGCAGGTACCTGAGGCTGGACAGCGGTCAGCAGATCGCCGACCTGGGAGGGAACGTGCTCAACGACGCGATCTCCTCCTGGAAGGCCTGCTGACGCCGGTCGGTCCCGGACCGCACCGGGCGCGTCGAGGGTTCCGGTTACGGTTCCGGGCCCGGTTCCCGTTCCCCGGGCGGGGAGCGGGAACCGGCCCCCGCGCGACCGCCTGGGCCGGTTTCGGCAGACTGTGACCATGGACGATCGATCACTGAGCAAGGGCGCCAACATTCCGATCGATGCCGACGTGGTGAGTGTGGAGCTCAGCTGGTCGGCCGGGGCCGGTACGCCCGACGTCGACGTGTCCGCCGTGCTGGTGGCTGCGGACGGGCGGGTGCGGGGCGACGGCGACCTAGTCTTCTACAACCAGCCCCGGCACGCGTCGGGCGCCGTGACGCACCTGGGGAAGGCCGGTGGCGCCGGGGCGGCCACGGACCGGATCGAGGTGGACCTGGCGGCGGTGGAGCCGGAGGTGGAGCGCATCGTGCTGGCCGCGTCGGTGGACGGCGGCAGCTTCGGCGCGGTGCCCGGGCTGTGCCTGCGGCTGTCCGACGCCCGCACCGGCACCGGGCTGGCCCGCTTCGCGATGGACGCCGGGGCAGAGACCGTCCTCGTCGGCGGCGAGCTGTACCGGCGCGGGCGGCAGTGGAAGTTCCGTGCCGTCGGGCAGGGCTACGCGGCGGGGCTGGCCGGGTTGGCCACCGACTTCGGCATCACCGTGGAGGAGGGACCCGCCCAGGACCGGCCCGTGGCTCCGCCACCGCAGCTGCCACAGCCGCAGCCGTCCCTGCCTGCGCCGTCGGAGCCGGAGCCGGAGCCGGCGCCGGAGCCGGAGCCGGGGAAGGGCGAGGAGCACCTTCCCCCGGGGATGCGCGAACGGCTGTCGCTGCGCAAGCAGCAGGTCGCGGTCAGCCTGGACAAGCACGGAGCCGCGGGAATCGCCGCGCGGGTCGTGCTGGTGCTGGACGCCTCGGGCTCGATGTCGTCGCTGTACGCCGACGGCGTGGTGGCCGACGTCGTGGAGCGGATCGTCCCGGTCGCGGCCCAGTTGGACGACGGCGGGGCGATGCCGGCCTGGACCTTCGCGACGCACCCGGCCCGGCTGCCCGACCTGCGGGTGGGTGACCTGCCCGAGTGGCTGCGGCGGCACGTCCGGGTCGGTGAGCTGGGCCGTCTGTTCGGCCGCCGCGGGCGTCGGTCCGGGCTGCTCGACGGTCAGGTCGACATGACGACGGTGGGCATCTCGAACGACGAACCGAAGGTCATCGCCGATGTCCGGGCCTACGTACGGGGGAACCCGGCGGCGGTCCCCACCCTGGTCCTGTTCTTCTCCGACGGCGGCGTCCACCTCAACGCCGCGATCGAGCGCGAGCTGAGGGAATCGGCGCAGGAGCCGCTCTTCTGGCAGTTCGTGGGGCTGGGCCGATCCGACTACGGCGTGCTGCAGCGGTTCGACGACCTGCCCGGCCGGCGCGTCGACAACGTCGGCTTCTTCGCGGTGGACGACATCGGCAGCGTCCCCGATCCCGAGCTGTACGACCGGCTGCTGTCCCAGTTCCCGCAGTGGATCACGGCCGCGCGCGGGGCCGGCATCCTGCCCTGAGGCGCGCCGCTTCGACGGACCGAGCAGCTTGTCGGGGGCTGGACGGACGGCCGCGAAGCAGCCCGGCGGCGCTCGGCCGGGAGGTCCCGGCCGAGCGCGTGCACGGACTGCTCCGCGGCCCCTCGGCGTCCGCGGCGCCGGGGCGGCCCGGAGCACTTCGGCGGGTCAGGGGCGAGGGGTCAGGGGCCAGGGATCAGAACTGGGTGCTGACCGTGACGCCGCTGAAGTCGGTGACGGCGTACAGGCTGAGGTAACGGTAGCCGGCGGTGGGGTTGGTGACGGTGAGGGACTGGGTGGTGCCGGTGCCGGTGGAGGAGACCGTGGAGGCACTCGGCGAGGCCCAGGTGCCCGGGTTGTAGTACAGGTGCGCGGTGCCGGTGCCGCCGGAGGTGGTGACCTTCAGCGTGGTGGTGCCGGCCGGCAGGTAGACGTACAGGTAGTCGGTGTTCCCGGCGGTCGCGGCGCGGCCGGTCCGCGAGCAGTTCCGGCCCATCGCGTCGGTGCGCGGCTCGGTGCAGTTCGGCAGGGCGACCGGGGCCGCGGTCACGGTGACCGAGGTCGGGGTGGTGGCGGCCCTGCCGGTGTCGTCGGTGGCGGTCAGGGCGACGGTGTAGGTGCCGGCCGCCGCGTAGGTGTGGCTCGGGTTGCGCTCGTCCGAGGAGGTGCCGTCGCCGAAGGTCCAGTGCCAGGAGGTGATCCGGCCCGGGCCGGTCTGCACGGACCGCTCGGTGACGCTGACGGTCGCGCCGTTCACCGACGAGTCGAACAGGGCGGTCGGGCCTGCGGCGTAGCAGGCACCGGCGGCGCAGGCGGTGAGCCAGGCGTCGAAGTCGGCGTCGTAGGAGGTGCCGAGGTTGTTGTAGACCGCGTAGCCGCCGGCGTAGTCGCCGACCCGGAAGCGGCCCAGCATGCTGTACACGTCGGCCGGGTGCTTCTCCAGCATGTACCGGACGGCCAGGTAGCCCCACGGGTAGACGCGGGTCGAGTCCGCGTTGCCGTAGGTGTTCTGGAAGATGGTGCTGAGCTTGTAGGTGTGCAGGGCGGCCTGGGTCATCGCGTCGGTGTCGGTGGTGGCGCGGTAGCTGTAGGAGATGTACTCGGCGAGGCCCTCGACCCACCAGATGTCCGGGACGGACGTCTGGGTGGTGAAGTTGCCCTTCATGTTGTGGATGCCGTCGAGGTAGTGGGTGTACTCGTGGTTGAGGTTCCACACCCGGGCGGGGTCACCGGTGTTCCAGGCCTTCTGGTACATCACGTTGACGGCCCGGCTGTTCGGGTCGGTCGGGTCCATGACGGTCTGGCCGCCGTTGTCGGTCGAGTTGCCGAAGATCGCCCACGAGTAGGTGGTGTAGTCCGTCTTGTTGGCGAAGATCCCGAGGGTGACGGTCTTGTTGTACTGGTTCGGGATCGGCCCGTTGTCCTTGACCACGTTGTGGAAGAACGCGTCCTGGCTGCGCAGGCTGGCGCAGACGGTGGCGAGTTCGGCGGCCGACAGGGCCTGGGCCTGGATGGTGCGGTTGTCGCAGACCAGCTGGTTCGGCAGGACCACCGAGGTGAGCTTGGCGGGCAGGTCGCAGATGCCGTAGTACGAGCACTGGTTGTTGTTGTAGACGGTGGCCTGGAAGGCCGTGTGCACGTACAGCGGCGCGTCGGCCGTCAGCAGCGGCGCGGCGTCCAGCACCCTCTTGACCAGCGGCTTGGCCACGGCCTCGACGGCGGCGCTGCTCCCGGCCATCCGGGCCAGGTCGTTGCCCGCGTTGGTGTCGAGGACGGCGTTGGGCCCGCCGATCAGGTCCTTGTGGTTGATCGCGAAGTTGGCGAGGGACGTGACGAGGCTCGGGTCGGCGCCGAGCGCGGTGACGAAGTTCGGGTTGGCGTTGCCCCGCCAGAGCGGGAACCTCAGCACGGAGTTGACCGCGCCGACCATCTTCGGGAAGGCGTTGTAGGAGTTGTCGTAGTCGTCCAGCACCCGCTTGTAGACGCCCAGGTAGTCGGCCTGGATGTTGGCGCTGTCGGTGAGCGTCAGCACCTCCCTGAGCACGCCGCCGTTGACCTCGGTGACGTCGTGCCAGCGGGCGCCGGAGAAGAACGCGTCCAGGCCGGCCTTGACGGCGGTGGTGAGCGTGCCGGTGTACGGGCCGGCCGCGTCGGGGTAGTAGGACTGGATGTAGTAGCCCACCCGCAGGAAGAGCACCAGCTGCAGGATGTTGGTCGAGTTGTCGCCGGTGTAGCCTGCCGCCAGCTCCTTGAAGGCGGCTGCGACGGGCAGCATCCGGGACTGCTTGAAGATGCCCGGGTCGGTGCTGCCGCTGGTGAACAGCGTGGAGACGCAGTCCGTGGTCGAGCTCTTGAGGAACGCGACCAGATCGGCACCGGTACGACCCGCGAAGTCCGCCGGGGTGCAGCTCTGCGCGGTGGCTTCGGCCGCCGCGCCCGACCGGGCCCGAGCCCCCGGGGAGTCGGACCGGGCCGCGGCCGTCTCCGCGGCCGTGGCGGCCGGTTCGCCCATGAGGGACTCGCTGAGCAGCGCCGGTGCATACCGCATGGGCCAGCGGCTGGTGACCGTCGGCATGTCGACCCTGGCCGAGGCCGACGCCGACCGCGTCCGCGATGTGACGACG
>NZ_JBEXNT010000161.1:0-19872 GCF_040611255.1 Kitasatospora sp. NPDC002965
CGTCGGCCTGATCGAGGAGGCGGTCAAACTCGGCGCCCTGATCATGGTCAGCCGACGGCTGCGGGTCAGCGGCCTGCGCTACGGCCTGGTCCTGGCTGCCGTCGTCGGGCGGTCGCCCGGTCAGGTGGGTCGCCCGGTCAGGTGGATCGGGTGGGTCGGGTCAGCAGGACCCGGCCGGGCGGTCGCGGACCACCAGGTCGGTACGGCCCGCCGAGCCGTCCAGCCAGACCACCCGGGTGCCCTGGTCAGCGGCCGGCAGGTACTGGCCGCCCCGGTTGCAGGAGACCCGCTGCGGGGTGCCGCCGGTGATCGGGATCTGCCAGATCTTGGACAGCGCGGCGTTGGACCAGCCACCGGCCGGCCGGTCGCCGTCCCGGTACCCGAAGGTGACGGCGCGGTCGGAGGCGGTGATGGTGGGGCGCAGCTTCGCGTACGTCGAGTCGCCGGGGAGCAGCTCCGTCACGCCGGATCCGTCCAGCGCCCCGGAGCGGATCGAGCTGCGCCCGGTCCGGTCGGCGGGGGTCTCGACCCAGAGCACCCGGCCGCCCGCGAGCACGGTGGAGGAGACCGACGCCCCGCCGGCGGCGGGGTACCGGGCCACGACCTTGCCCTCGGCGACCGAGTACACGGTGGCCGCCGAGGAGCGGGTCTCACCGGTCGTCCAGTCCTCGCTCCAGCCGAGCAGGCCGTCCTTGAGACTGAGTGCGGTCACGTCGTGGTCGTCCGCCACGGGGAGTTCCACGGCGGGGGCCCCGTCGCGGTGGAGCTGGATCCACGTCCGGCCGGACCCGAAGTCGTTCACCCGGAAGGCGACGGTCCCGCCGGAGACCTGGACCTCGGAGATGTACTGGTTGGCGCCGCGGTGGACGCTGCGGAGCTCGCCGCCGTTCAGCGGGCGGGCGAAGACCTCCATCCCCCAACTGCCCTGCGCGTCGGTCCCCATGGAGGCCCAGGCGGCGGAGGTGCCGTCGGTGGCAGGCCAGCCGTGCGAACGGCCGTCGGCCGGGCTGATCCTGGTCGGCGTGCCGCCGCCGGTGACCGCGCCGGTGAAGACCGAGAGGAAGCCCTTGCCGCCCTTCTCGGCGGTCGCCGCCACCCAGCGGCCCTTGGCCGCGGCGGGGGCGATGCTCACGGTGGAGGCGTCGCGGAGCAGCACCCGGCTGTCCAGGCCGATCCGCTGCTGCCAGCCGGCCCGGATCCCGTGTGCGTCGAAGGCGTTGGCCACGGTGCGGAGTTGGGTCCGGCTGAGGCCTAGGGCCCGGCCGGCGGCGAGCACCGCGTTGCGGCCGTCCACGAAGTCGTCGACCGGGGTGAGGTACTCGGCGAGCGCGCGGTAGACCAGCCGGTCGGCGGTGAGCGGGTCGAGGGTGCGCCGGATGTCCCACAGCGCGCCGGAGAAGATGGTGGAGTTGAGGTGGACGCCGCCGCTGTCGAGGGACGGCGAGACGCCGAGGTAGTCGTCGACGGTGGTCCGGTGGTCGTCCATCCGGCGGTCCGCGCAGGCCTCGGGCGTGCCGGTCAGGCAGAGGCTCTCGCCGAGGAGCGCGGCGCGCGGGTCGTTCATCGCCGTCCCGCGCGTGGTCACCTCGATGGCGTTGCCGAAGTAGTCGGCGAGCGCCTCGTTCATCGCGCCGGACTGGCCGAGGTAGACGAGGTTCGCGGTGTTCCCGATGACGCCGTGGGTCATCTCGTGGCCGGCCACGTCGAGCGCCACGGAGAACGGGTGGCGCTTGTCGCTGGCGGCGCCGTAGAGCATCTTCGAGCCGTCCCAGTAGGCGTTCACCATGGGCTTGCCGCCGGAGGTCAGGTTGACGACGGAGGTGATCGCGCCGCCCTTGCCGTCCAGGCCCTCCCGGCCGAGCCGGTCACGGTAGAAGTCGTACACCGCGCCCGCGTTGAGGTGGGCGTCGGTGGCGCCGCTGGTGCCGGTGCCGGCCGGGAAGTCCGGCGTCGGGGAGACCGGCGGGAGGACGCCTGCGGGGATGCCTCCGTTGAAGTCGAACTCGTCGCGCGCGGCCGCGTCGTAGGTGGTGATCGAGGCGGACCGGGTGACGTCGACAAGCCGGTAACTCCCGTCCGGGAGGCGGACGATGTTGACCTTGGCGGAGCGGCCGAGGACGTCCGGGGCGGTGCCGGTGGCGGCCTCGGGGGAGGTCGCCGGGGCGCCGGGCGCGCTCTCAGCCCGGGCGGCGGCGCCGCCCGCCGGGTACGGGGAGCGGGCGTCGTGGGCGAGGGCGATCACGCCGGCGGTGGCGTCCACGTAGACCTCGCGGGCCGGGCGTCCTGCGGCGTCCGGTCCGGCGCCGCGCACCGTGAAGTGCCGTGCCAGGCGGCCGGTGTGGCCGGGCAGGATCACCAGGCCGCGGTCCTCCGCGGTGGCTCCGGCCCGGGCGCCCGGATCGTCGATCGAGGTGAGGGCCAGCTCGCGCAGCACCGCGTCCGGGACGGTGGCGGCGGTCGGCGCGGACAGGCCGGTGAAGTACTTCCCGCCGACCGACTCGACGCGCTGCCCGGCTCCGTCGCCGGTGAGGTGCACCAGGTACTGCCCGCCGAGCACCGGGACTCCCCCGTACCGCTGCTCGAACCTGACGGTGCGCCGGCCGTCGGAGGCCCGCTCGGTGCCGAGTTCGGCCAGCTGGGCGGGGTCCACGCGGTAGCGGTCCGGGTGGGCGGCGAGGTGGGCCAGTGCCGCGCCGGCCGGGTCAGCGCCGACGGCGGGCTCGGACAGGCCGGTGACGAGCTGGGGCGCGGCGGTGTCCCGACCGGCGACCAGGCCGGGCACGGGGTCGGGTTCGGCGGCCGGTCCGGCGAACGCCGGCGGGACGCCGAGCCCCAGGCCGAGCACGACGGCGGTGCCGACGCCGAGCACCTTGGGCATGCGGGAACGGTGAAGCACTACGGATCCTCCCCTGGACCACGATTCAGTGGAAACGGCCGGCGGGAGACGGGCCCGCACGCCGGCTCACGCCCGGCCGACAGGCTGCCGGGAGGGCGAAAACGGGGCGGGCCGGCGCGATGCAGCACCAGGCGCATCGGATCTTCCAACCCCCGACGGCCCGCCGTGCACTGACCATAGGACATCGGGCGTCATATGTCGACGACTGACCTATCGGGGGTCGTTCGGGCCCGAGACGCGGCACGGCCCGGTGCGCGGTCGTGCCGCGCACCGGGCCGCGTTCCACAGGGGGCCGGAGGTTCGGCCGTACCGGCCGGGAGTCTCGGGACCGGCCGGTACGGCCGGATACCGCCGGGCCGGCCCCGGTCAGGATCGGTCAGAGGTGCTCAGGAGTGACGGAGGAGTGGCGGAGGAGTGGCGGAGAAGCTCAGGACCGGCCCGCGGCCGGCCACTGGGCGACCGGACGGAGACCCTCGATCACCGGGGTGACGGTGGTGCCGACCGGCACGAAGGAGTCGAAGTCGATCCGCGGGTCGCCGACGTCGACCGTCACCAGCAGCAGGTACCGGTTCAGCCGGGTGGTCACGTCCGCACCGAGGAGCTCGACCTTCTCGACGTTGCCGGAGTGGCTGATCGGCCGGTCCGGCAGGGCGGCCAGGTAGGGCGAGACCGCGTCCACGAAAGCCTGTCGCGCGCGGATCTCCTCCTCGATCTGCTCGGGGGTGACCTCGGCCCCGTCCTCCCCGGTCTCGATGCCGGTCGGGGGCGCGTCGATACGGAACACTGTGATCATCTTCTGGAACTCCGGATCCTCGGGGCGGCCGCCGCGCGGGAGCCGCCCCACCGGCGGCACCCCGATGCGTGGACGGACGGCTGGGACCGGGAGGCGTCGGACCTGCCGCCGCGGCCTGTCCGGCATGCTGACGCACCGTCCCGGATCCGACGGGCACGGCGCGCCAGGCGGGCGGAGGAGTCGACCCCAAGGAACCACCGCGGTCAGCCCCGACGGCCCCCGCCCCGAGCCCCGGGCGTCCGGGGGACGGGACGGGAAGCGAACGGGGAGGAGGGTCAGCGCTCGGCGAGGGCCTCGCGCAGGGTGGCCACGGCGAGCGCGATCGCCGCCTCGGCGGCGTGCGTCCCGCGCAGCGCGTCGAGCATCACGAAGTCGTGGATGATGCCCTGGAAGCGGACGGCGGTCACCGGCACGCCCGCCGCGCGCAGCTTGTTGGCGTAGGCCTCGCCCTCGTCGCGCAGGACGTCCGCCTCGCCGGTGACGACCAAGGCCGGCGGCAGGTCCGCGAGCTGTTCGAGGGTGGCGCGCAGCGGCGAGGCGGTGATCTCGGCGCGCTGGGCCTCGTCGGTCGTGTACTGGTCCCAGAACCACTGCATGCCGTCGCGCCGCAGGAAGTAGCCCTCGGCGAACTGGTGGTAGGAGGCGGTGTCGAAGGCCGCGTCGGTGACCGGGTAGAAGAGCACCTGGTGGACCAGCGGCAGCCCGCCGCGCTCCTTGGCGAGCAGGGTGAGGGCGGCGCTCATGTTGCCGCCGACCGAGTCGCCGGCGACGGCGATCCGGGTGGCGTCCAGGCCCTTGGCCGCGCCCTCGGTGACGACCCAGCGGGCGACGGTCCAGCTCTGTTCGAGGGCGACGGGGTAACGGTGCTCCGGGGCCCGGTCGTACTCCGGGAAGACCACGGCCGCGCCGGTGCCGACGGCCAGTTCGCGGACCAGCCGGTCGTGGGTGTGGGCGTTGCCGAAGACCCAGCCGGCGCCGTGGACGTAGAGGACGACGGGCAGTTCGCCCACCGCACCGGCCGGGCGGACGATCCGCGCCCGGACCTCGCCGGTCGGGCCGCCCGGTACGGTCACCCACTCGTCGTCCACGTCCGGGCGGGCGCTCCCGCCGGACTGGACCTCGTCGACGGCGGCCCGGCCCTCCTCGGGCGGCAGCTGGAAGAGGAACGGGGGCTTGGCGGTGTCCGCGGCGAACGCCGCGGCGGCGGGTTCCAGGACGGGGGTGACGGGGGCGGAATCGGTCATGGTGCGGCCTCTTCGGTGCGGGGGGGATCGGTGCGCCGACCTCGGCGGGAGGCGGCACAACCGACCGTAGGCCAGGGGTCCCCGACCGGCTTTGCCCGGCGCGCACAGCGTTTGACCGTCCGCGCACACCGGCCCCGAACGGAGTCAGGAGCCGTGCCCCTCCCCCGGAGCAGCGGTTCGCCGTCGGCCTCGCCCGACGGAGCCGCCGCTCCCCCGGCGCCGCGGCCCGGGGTGCGTCACGGGGTGCGTCACGGGGTGCGTCGCGTCGGCGGTGACGCCGCCGTTCTCACGGTCGCACGAACGGGTGAGCTTCGTTGACACGGAGTCGAAACGGGTTCTCGGAGCACCTCAGGAATGCATGCTTCAGACGCCGTCGCCCGTACATGGGCCCGGCCGGCGCGCGGGTCGCGCCGCAGGATGCGACGAGGGATCGGCACTGATGGCAACAGGCACTGTGAAGTGGTTCAACGGCGAGAAGGGTTTCGGTTTCATCCAGCAGGACGACGGCGGCCCGGACGTGTTCGTCCACTTCTCCGCGATCCAGACCACGGGCTTCAAGGAGCTGGCCGAGGGGGCCCGGGTCGAATACGACGTCACCCAGGGGCCCAAGGGGCCGCAGGCGGAGCGGGTCGTGCCGATCGCCTGACGGGTCGCTCGGCACCCGGCCCCGAACGGCCGGTCGGCGGCACCATCCGTCCGGGAGCTCCCCGGACGCCCGCGCGGCCCTCACGCGATCCCGGTCCCGGCGACGAGGCGGGGGGATCGGCGTGGGGGCCGCCGTGGCGCGGGCGGCACACCTCGCCCCGCACTTCCGGCCGGCCCGGCCGCGGCACCCGGGTCCAGCAGGGCCCGGCCGCGGCGAACGGCCGGCCGACGTGTGAACCGCCCCCGCCGGCCCGGGCGGCCCGACTCCGAAGCTGACGGGCCGTCGGCGTAGGATCCGACGGTCCGATGATCATCGAAGTCCACGGAGGCGCCGACCCATGGCGGAACAGCGCGTTGTCATCGTCACCGGCGGCGGGACCGGGATCGGCGCGGCCACCGCCCGGCTGCTGCGCGACGAGGGCCACCAGGTGGTCGTCTCCGGCCGGCGCGGCGAGCCGCTGGAGCGCGTCGCCCGGGAGACCGGCGCGCTCGCCCACGTGTCCGACACCACCGACCCGGACGGCGTCCGGGAGCTCGTGGCAGCGGCCGTCACCGCCTTCGGACGGCTCGACGGGCTGGTGCTCAACGCCGGAGTGGGCCGGCCCGGCTCGGTCGGCGACGTGACGCCGGAGGACTGGGAGCTGGTCATGCGGACCAACGTGACCGGCCCGTTCCTCCTCCTCCGGGCGGCGCTGCCGCACCTGCTGGAGTCGCGCGGGGCGGTGGTGGCGGTCGCCTCGGTCTCCGCCCTGCGCAACGGGGCCGCCAACGCCGCCTACGCGACCTCGAAGGCCGCGCTGTTGCAGCTCTGCGGTTCGCTGGCCGTCGACTACGGCCGGCTCGGGCTGCGGGCCAACACCGTCTGCCCCAGCTGGGTCCGCACCGAGATGGCCGACCGCCCGATGGCACGCCTCGCGGAGCGGGCGGGACTCGCGGGCGGCGTCGACGAGGCCTACGAGGTGGCGACCCGGCTGAGCCCGGCGGGCCGGCCCGGCGAACCGGAGGAGGTCGCCGCGGCCGTCGGCTGGCTGCTGTCACCGGCCGCGAGCTACGTGAACGGCGCGGTGCTCACGGTCGACGGCGGGGTCACCGCCCTCGACCCGGGCACCACCGCCTTCGACTTCCGGGTCGAGCCGCGCCGGGACGCCTGACCCCGCCCGGGGCCGGCCGGGCCCTCCCGGCCCGAGCCACCTCCGCCGTCGCCGTCACCGTCGCCGTCGCCGTCGCCAGGGGGCGGCTCGGCGGGGGGCGGCTCGGCGGCCGGGTCCACGACCTCACCCGGACGGTTCGCGCCGCAGGTCTCGCTGCGGGTTCCACCGCGGGATCCGCCGCAGCCTTCCTCGTGGGCGGCCGGTCCGGCCGCCGGTCCGGCCGCCGCTGCGCAGCCCCGGTGCCAGCAGCAGGGTCACGGCCAGCGACAGGGCCGCGGTCGCCGCCATGCCGGTGGCCGGGGAGGTCGACTCGGCCAGGGCTCCGGCGACGGCCGCCCCCACCCCCTGCATGGCGAGCATGCCCGAGGTGTGCAGCCCGAGTGCCTGCCCGGCGAGCCGCCCGGGGGTCAGCTCCATCAGCCGGTCCTGGAGCAGCAGGCCCGTCGCGTACCCGAACGTGGCGACCGTGACCAGCGCCACCGCGACCGGCAGGCCCGGTTCCAGGAGGAAGAACAGGTAGGGGGCGGCGAGCAGGACGCAGAGCGGCACGACCCAGCCCTCCCGCCGGCGGGCCGGCAGGAAGCGGCCGACGACCGCGTCCCCGGCCAGCATCCCGAGCGCGCCGCACGCGAAGAGCAGGCCGGACCCGTGCGGGCTGTACGGCACGTAGAGGGCCTCCGCCCCGACGATCAGACCGTTCGGCACCCAGAGCGCGAGGTACACGTACCGGCGCGGCACCGAGGACCAGAGGAGCACGTCGGTCCGCCAGGTCTCGGCCACCGACGGCCGTCCGGACGCCCGGGCCGGCCGCCGCCCCAGCCCGAACCGCGCCACCCCTGCGGACAGCAGATGGAGGGCGGCTGCCACGAGCAGGGTGCCGCGTGGGGAGAGGACCGTCACCAGGACGCCTCCGGCCGCGAATCCGCAGATCTGGAGGACGCCGGCCGACATGCCGAGGACGGACCTCCCGAGCAGGCGGCCGTCGCGCGCCAGGATGTCGTCGAGCAGCCCGTACCGCGCGCCGCCGCCGACCGCGCCGGCCACGCCGAGCGCCAGCAGCACCGGGAACACCGCCCAGAGCGGCATCCCGGGGACGGCCGGCGCGGCCGTGCCCGCACCCAGGAGCAGCGCCACCCCGGTCAGCGCGGCGCGCGGCGGCAGCCGGTCCGCCGCCGAGAGCACGGTGACCGCGCCGACCAGCTGCCCGAGGGCCGGACCGAACATGGCCAGCGAGGAGAGGAACGGGGAGCCCGTCCGCCGGAACACCAGCAGGCCCAGTGCCGGACCGCCCAGCGTCTGGGCCGCGGTCTGCCCGGCCGAGGCCAGCAGGAGCGGGGTGAACTCCCCCGCCCGGAAGAGCTCTCGGTAGGTACGCATGCCGGGGAGTCTCGTCGGCCCGGGGTGCGGGGCGTTAGGTTTTCGCAGGGAGGCGAAAACGCATGGGGTGGTGGCAGGTCGACGCGGACACGCTGGCGCAGAGCCGGTTCGTCGTCTCACCGCTCGCCGAGACCGTCGCCGCCCTCAAGACCCTGCGGCACGGCACCGCCGCGCACCCCGGCGAGCGCCGGTGGCTGGACGCCCATCTGCCCCGGTACCGGGAACGCTCCGCCGCCGACCCGGTCACCGCCGCCCTGGTCGGCGCGGCCCTCGGCCCCCGGTGGAACGCCACCTTCCTCACCCCGACGCCCGCCGCCGAGGGCGAAAGCGGGGGCGGGGGTGAGAGCGGGGGCGGGGACCGGGGCGGGGCGGCCTTCGCACGGGAGCTGGAGCCGGTCCGGGCCACCCCGCCCGGCGTCGTCCGGGCCGACCTCGCCGAGGCCCTGGGCGGTCCGGTGCCGGAGCTGCTGCGCCGCGACGACCTGGCGGAGCGCGCCGCC
Organism: Kitasatospora sp. NPDC002965; assembly: GCF_040611255.1. NCBI lineage: Bacteria > Bacillati > Actinomycetota > Actinomycetes > Kitasatosporales > Streptomycetaceae > Kitasatospora > Kitasatospora sp. NPDC002965. The sequence continues at coordinate 8,607 of NZ_JBEXNT010000161.1, forward strand.
GACCTGCTGGCGTGGGTGTGGACGGAGACGGTCCGGCCGTCCTGGCCGCACCGCAGGCGGATCATCGAGGCCGACGCCCTCGCCCGGACCGCCCGACACGGCACCCACGGGTGGGCCGCCGCCCTGGACGGGATGCGCCCCGGCCTGCGCTGGCTCGGCGGGAGCCGCCTGCAGGTCACCCCGTCCGACAGCCCTCCGCTGGAACTCGCCGGTGCGCAGTTGCTGTTCGTCCCCGTCACCCCGAGCCGGAGCTGGGTCTGCTGGGACGTCCCGCCGGTCGACGGCCGGCGGGCCCGTCCGGGCCGGCGGTTCGCGGTCGTCTACCCCTGCGCGGGCGTCCTCGCCGAGGAGGGGCGGCGCCCGGTGCCGCAGGCGCTGGCCGCACTCCTCGGGCCGGCCCGGGCCGGGCTCCTCACCCAGCTCGACGTACCCAGGACCACCACCCAGCTGGTGGCGCTCACCGGGCTCCCGCTGGGCTCGGTGGGCCGCCACCTCCGGATCCTGCGCGAGGCCGGCCTCGCGCACCGACGCCGGGTCGGCCGCTCGGTGCCGTACGTCCTCACCGCGGCGGGCCGGGTCCTGCTGGACGCCTGCCCGGCCGGGACGGAACCGTCCTGACGGGGGCCCGGGCCCCGGCCGGCCCCGCCCGGGGCGACGGACCGGTCGGCTCAGGACTCCTCGGCGGCGCGCTGCGCCTGCTTCACCCGCTCGGCCAGTTCGTCCGCCGGGATCCGGCGGACCTGGACGTGGTGGCGCTCGGCGAGCCGGTCGACCGGCTCCGGCGAGGTCTCGGCCACGTCGAGGACCAGCAGGCTGTGGCCGTTCTCCACCTGCTCGCTGAGGACGATCAGTCCGGCGCCGCCGTCGGTGTCCCGCCGGTTCTCGGCGGCGCTGCCGAGCGCCGTTCCGGCCGCCCAGCCCAGCAGCCCGCCGATCGGTCCGGCCAGCAGGCCGGCCAGGCCGCCGACCACACCCGCACCGACGGTCGACGCGCCCGCGCCGCGGACCTGGCTGACGGGGAAGTCGAGAGTGCCGTCCGCCAGCCGCTCCACGATCGCGGACTGGCGCAGGCCCGGCAGGTGCTCGGCGTCCTCGAAGGCGGCCCGGCAGGACTCCCGGTCGGTGAAGTCGAGCAACAGGACGTGGTGGTTCTCGCTCATGGCCTCGACGGCTCCTCTCACGGCGGGGTGGGGCCAGTCCAGCTTGGTCCAGCCCCGGGCGGCCCGCCCTGCGGTGGTCCACCGTCCGGGGCCGCCCGCACTCAGTCCGCCGCGTAGGCGCGGCGGACGTTGCCCTTGCTGTCCGCCAACAGGTAGCCGCCGTTGCTGTACGCGTCGGAGAGGTAGACCCGGATGCTCGCCACACCGTCGCTCGACCAGGCGTCGATGATCAGGTAGCGGCTGGTCGGGTTCTTGACGTTGAGCGACTCGTCGGCCTTCTTCAGCAGCGCCGGAATGACGTCCCAGTCGTACTGGGCGAGGTCGACCGGCTTGTCCTTGCCCATCGATCCACCGACCCGCCGGGTCGTCGCGCCGTCGCGGTAGTCGATCCAGTCGTAGCCGCGGCCGTCGGCGGTCGGCACCTGGGCGCTGGCGTAGTTGGGGTAGACGGTGAGCTGCTTGACCTTGGTGCTGCCGGACTGGGCCGTCACCGCGGCGACCACCGTACGGACGCCGTCGGGGGTCATCAGGTCCTTGGGGGCCGGGGTGTTCTTGGCCGTCTGCTTCGTGGTCGGCGCGGCGGGGGTGGTCGCCGCGGGCGGCGGGTCCACCGGGGCGGCCGAGCCCGTCGACGTCGGGGACGCGCCCGGGACGCCGGAGGCGCTGGGGGTGGTGTTCGACCCGCCGACGGTGTTGCCGTGCGGCCGGAGCGACCAGGCGAGGACTCCGGCCAGCGCGACGCCCACCACCGCGACGGTCACCGCGGCGCCGGTGCGGCGGCGGGCGGGCCGCTCCGGTGCGGTCGTCGAGACGCCGGCCCGGGTGGTACCGCCGAGGTAGTGGGTGGACGTCGGGCCGGGGTGGCTGCCGGTGGTGGCGAAGTCCCTCCGGTGGAGCCCGCCGGTACCGGAGCCGCCGGTACCGGAGCCGTCGGTACCGAGGCCGTTTGTGCCCGAGCCGCCGGTACCGGAGCCGTTTGTGCCCGAGCCGTCGACCCCGAACCCGTTGACGGCGAATCCGGTGGCGTCCGTCCCCGCGACCGCGGGACCGGTGGGGACGGGCCCGCCCGCCGAGGGGTGCGGGGTGTCCAGGTGGGTCGGCGCCCAGCCGGCCGTGGGAGCGGACAGCACCGGTCCCGGACCGTGTCCGACCCCCAGGCCGGCCCCCTGTTCGGCGGCGGCGAAGGCCCGGTCGAGCTGGTCGGCGTCGGGCCGGAGTCCGGGGTCGCGGGCCAGCAGTCCGGCCAGGACCGGGCCGAGCGCGCCGGAGCGGGTGGCCGGGGGCAGCGGTTCGTCCAGGACGGCCGCGAGGGTGGCGAGCGTGGTGGCGCGCCGCAGCGGGTGGTGCCCCTCGACGGCGACGTAGAGCATCATGCCGAGCGACCAGAGGTCGGAGGAGGGGTTGCCCTCCTCGCCGCGGATGCGTTCGGGGGCGATGTACTCGGGTGAGCCGATGAGCGCGCCGGTGGCGGTGAGGGCGGTGGAGTCCTGCACCGCGGCGATGCCGAAGTCGGTGAGCACGGGGGTGCCGTCCGGGCGGAGCAGGACGTTGCCGGGTTTGACGTCGCGGTGCTGGATGCCGGCGGCGTGGGCGGCGCGGAGTGCGGCGAGGACGCCCCGGCCGATGCGGGCCGCCTCGGGGACGCTGAGCGGACCCCGGCCGATCCGGTCGGCGAGGCTGCCGCCGCTGACCAGTTCCATGACCAGCCAGGGGTGGGGGTGGCCCGGGGTGTCCACGATGTGGTGGATCACGGCGACGTTGGGGTGCTGGAGGCGGGCGAGCGCGCGGGCCTCGCGCAGGACGCGTTCGCGCAGCTCAAGGGCGCCCGCCGGGTCCGCGGCAGCCATCGCCGGGTCGGGCGGCCGGACTTCCTTGAGCGCGACCTCGCGGTGCAGCATGGTGTCGCGGGCCCGCCAGACCAGGCCCATGCCCCCGCCACCGAGGCGTTCCAGCAGTTCGAAGCGGTCGTCGATGAGCCGTGTCTCCGGCCCCCCAGTGTTCATGGCGCACATGGTAGGGGCCCACGGCCCGACCGTGCCCACCACCCGGTCCCACCTGCTGCCCGACCGACTCCGGACCGGCCGTCCGCCCCGCTGACGCACCGGCCCACCGACCGGCCGGCTCCCGGCCCGGGGCACCGCGGGAGCGGCGGCGGTCGTCGCTGTTGCACCCGGGTGGGCGAGCCACAACCGCCGTCCGGGTGGCACTGGCGCGACACGGTCCGCGCACGCCGGGCGGGCTCGTTCTCCCGGTATGCCTCTACACGTCGGGAAGACCGCCTGGGCCGCGCTCTCCCTGCTGGTCCTCTCCCTCCCGGCGGTGGCCGCCGGAACCGGTCACCACCCGGCGGCGGGACGGGCCGACGCCCCGCCACCGGGCGGCTCCGGCACCTGGGAGGTGGCCGCGAGCGCCGTCAACGTGCGCCGTGACCACTCGGTCAACGAGACCGTCCTGGGGCTGACCCGGTGCGGCGACCGGGTCGAGATCGTCGACACCTGGATCTCACCGCTCGGCGCCCGCTGGAGCCGGGTGGTGGTCGGCCGCACCGGCCTGACCGGCTGGGTCCTCTGGTCCTTCCTCAGCCGCCCGCACCCGGCGGGGCCGCGCGTCGGCCACTGCCCGACGCCGCCCGCCGCTCCCCCGGGCCCGCGCTGAGCCCGCACGCACCCCCGCCCCCCCCCGTGAGGCGATCCCGACCGCCCGGGAACGGGCCGGCACCGGAGCAAGAGGCGGCGGTGCCTGGCCCGTTGATCGGGTAGCGTCACCGCGCGTGGAGGAGATCCGACCGCTCGCCGGTCCCCCGGCCGCCCCTCCGGGCCCGGACGACCGGATCTGGTACGCCGCCTACGGCTCGAACATGAGCGTCGACCGGCTCACCCACTACCTGCGGGGCGGCCGGGCCCACGGCGACGCACACCGCCATCCCGGCTGCCGGGACACCCGACCGCCCCGGCGGTCGGCACCGGTGCACCTGCCCGGCCTGCTCTACTTCGCCCTGGAGTCCAGGGTCTGGGGCGGCGGCATGGGCTTCTACGACGCGGAGCAGCCCGACGCAACACCCGCCCGGGCCCATCTGCTGACCGTCGGGCAGTTCAGCGACATCGTCGGCCAGGAGATGGGCCGTCCGGCGGGTACGGACCTCGACCTGACGACCGTCCTGCGGTCCGGCCGTGACCCGCTCGGGTCCGGCCGGTACGAGACGCTGGTCTGCCCGGGCACCCTCGGGGGCGTCCCGGTGCTGACCTTCACCGCTCCGTGGACGCTCGCCGGGGCGGCGCTGAACGTTCCGCGCGTCGGCTACCTGCGCCACCTCGCCGCCGGACTCGCCGAAGCCCACGGCTGGCCGCCCGAGCGGGCCGCCCCCTATCTCAGCAGCCGCCCCGGCGCCGCCGATCACTGGACCGCCGCCGGACTCCTCGCGGCGCTGGCCGGCGACCCGGCCGGGGCTGGGTGACCCCGGTCGGTTCCGGGGATCGGCCCGCCGGTCGTCGACGGCCGTCCGGAAGCGGAGGCCGGTGGGCGGGGACCCGTCGGCACGGAAGGAGTCCCCGAGGACGGTCTGCGCGGTGGTCTGGCCGATCGGGCACAGTTCGGTCGCCCCGTTGAACTGCACCGTCCGAGCGGTCCGACCCCGTGAACCGCGCCGGCCCGCGCGAACCCGGAGATGACTGCGCGTCACCACGACCGGAAGCTCGGGCAATTCGGTGGGCAAACGGCCGTTCGATGCCGGATGATCGACCTGGACACCGGCCCGCGGGGCCGGGGCGCGACCGCCGACCGGGCGGTGGCGGTGAGTGACCGACGGACGAAGGGGCGGTATGGAGGCGATCCGGGTGTTCACCCTGGTGGCGGCGACCATCACCACCGGACTGAGCGCCGGGCTGTTCTACGCCTACGCCTGCTCGGTGATGCCCGGGCTGCGCACGACCGACGACCTGACGTTCATCCAGGTGATGCAGCGGATCAACGTGGCGATCCTCAACGGCTGGTTCCTGCTGGGGTTCCTCGGCGCGCTGGTCTTCACCGCGCTCGCGGTGGCGCTGCACCTGCCGGCCGACGGGCACCGGGTGCTCCCGGCCACCCTGGGCGCACTGGTCTGCTACTCGGGATCGCTGGCCGTGACGAGGATCGTCAACATCCCCCTGAACAACGCACTGGCCGCCGCCGGGGACCCGGAGCGGATCGCGGATCCGGTGCGGGTCCGCGGGCGGTTCGAGGCGCGGTGGGTGCGGTGGAACACCGCGCGGGCGCTGCTCTGCACGGCGGCGCTGGGGTTCCTCTGCTGGGCCCTGGTCCTGCACTGCCACACCACGGCGAACTGAGACCGCCCCCGCTCCGGGGAGGTCGGTCGGCACAAGCCCGGCACGCCGGTGGCGCCGTCCCGCACCGGGGACGGCGCCACCGGCGTGTTCGTGTCAGCCGGCCAGTACGACGGTCGTCACCGCCGGCTGCGGCGGGGCGGAGTCCGATCCGGCGGCCGGCGCCACGGCCCCGGCGAGCCGGCGGTGCTCCTGCGGGGTCAGGCCGCGCACCCGCTTGAACGCGGTGCTGAGCGCGAACGCGTCGCTGTAGCCGACCCGGCGGGCCACCCAGGCGATCGTGTGCCCGGGGTCCCGCAGCAGGTCGGCGGCGGTCGCCAGGCGCCGGTTCGCCAGATAGGCCATCGGCGGCTCGCCGACCAGCGAGGTGAACCGGCGGGCCAGCCCGGCGCGGGAGACCCCGACCTCCGCCGCCAGCCCGGCGACCGTCCACGCCCGGGCGGGGTCGTCGTGCAGCAGGCGCAGCGCCGGTCCGACCACCTCGTCGTGCTCGGCCCGCAGCCAGGCGGGCGCGCCGCCGTCCGGGGAGGAGAGCCAGCCGCGCAGCGCGCCGACCACGAGCAGGTCCAGCAGCCGGTCCAGCATCACCTCCTGGCCGGGCTCGGCGCGGGTGACCTCGGCGGCCAGCAGGCGGACCAGGGTGTCCTCGGTGGTGTTCACCCCGGCGGGGCGGACCAGCAGGGTCGGCAGGTGGGCGAGCAGCCGGCGGCCGATCTCGTGCTCCTCCTGGTACGTCCCGGTGAGCAGGACCGAGGGCCGCTCGTCGCCGGGCCGGGTCTCGCCCCAGGTCCGGAGGCCGAGGGCCATCTCGGTGGCGACGCTGACGCCGTCGCGCGAGCAGACCTGGCCGGGGCCGATCACGATCTCGGCCGCCTCCCCCGGGGCCGGCGGGGCGAGCACGGCGCCGGCGGCGGGGACACCGGCGGGGCCGGCGGGGCCTGCGGGGAGGCCGTCGGTGCCGCCGTCGGTGAGGCGGTACGCGTCGGGCCCGCGCAGCAGCGCGAGGTCACCGGGCCGGACCAGCACCGGATCCCCGCCGTCGGGCCGGATCCAGGCCGCGCCCTGCAGCACGGTGATCACCGACAGCGGCGCGCGGTCCTCGATCCGCAGGGACCACGGGGCGCTGAGGACGGAGCGCAGCAGGAACGCGCCACGGGCCTTGGGGCCGTCGAGCAGCCCGGTCAGGGTGTCCATGAGGATCAAGCCTAGACGGAGGGCGCGGGTTGATCACACGTCAGTCCGGTGGACCGGACCGGTCAGCGGGACGCGGGGCGGCGGTGCAGCAGGAGGGCGCGGGAGAGGGCGACGACGGCGGCCGTGCAGAGCAGGGTGCGGCCGATGTTCGCGGTGGTCCAGACGGAGTCGAACGCGGCGCGCGCGGCCGTGGTGTCCATGCCCCCTGCGGGGTCCCCGGCCTGCGCCAGCCGGTCGTTGAGCGGGACGTTGACCACCGCGGTGACCACCACGGCGGCGGTGTAGAGCAGGGTCGCGACGGCCGTCCAGAGCGCGGCGGCGGACTGTCCCGAGCGGCGCAGCAGCCAGGTGCCCACGGCCGGCACCACGAGGGCCCCGAGGAAGACCGTGCCGAACACCGGGTTGGTGATCGCGGTGTTGATGTTCTGCATCGCGGTGACGTAGGTGCGGTCGTCGCCGGCGGCGAGGCCGGGCATGACGGCGACGTCGAAGGCGAAGAGGAGGCCGGAGATCAGGCCCATGGCTGCGGTGGCGGCCACCAGCACCGGGCCGGTGGCGCGGGAGGCGCCGGTGGTCGGCGCAGCGGTGGCCGCGGCGGCGGCGTTCACACGGGTCGGGGCGGCGGCGGGCACGGGGACTCCTCGGGGGGTGTGGTGAGGACTACGGGTGGGGGTGCCATCAGGACTACGGGCGGGAGCGGCGGACCGGCGGGCGGCGGCCCGGGGATCGCGGTGGGATCCCCGGACCGGGCCGGGACCGGGCTGCGGAGGAACCGGGCGGGCCCGGGGCCGGCTCAGGTGTTCCAGACACCCGACGCGGCGGCGGCGCGCGCGTAGTCCACGAAGTCGCGCGGCGGGCGGCCGAGCGCCCGCCGGACCCCGTCCGCCAGGAAGGCGTTGCGGCCGTCCAGGATCATCGTGAACAGGTCCGCGAACTCGCCGGGCAGGCCGATCCCGGCCAGGACCTCGCGGAACTCGTCCGGGGTGACCGCCCTGTGGCGGATCTCCCGCCCGGACGCCGCGGAGAGTTCGGCGGCGACGTCGGCGAAGGAGAGCAGGCGCGGTCCGGTCAGCTCGTAGACCTGGCCGTGGTGGCCGTCCTCGGTGAGCGCCGCCACCGCCACGTCGGCGATGTCGTCGACGTCGACGAACGGCTCGTCCGCGACCCCGGCCGGCAGCGCCAGTTCGCCGGCCAGGACGGCCTCCAGGAGGAAGCTCTCGGAGAAGTTCTGGTTGAACCAGGCGCACCGGACGACGGACCAGCCGGTGCCGGCCCCGGCGACGGCCTCCTCGGCTGCCTGGGCGGCCTCCTCGCCGCGGCCGGACAGCAGGACCAGTCGCTCGACCCCTGCCTTGGCAGCCCGGTGGGAGAAGGCCCCGACCGTCTCGACCGCGCCGGGGAACGCGAGGTCCGGGTAGTAGGCCAGGTAGGCGGCGGTGACGCCGTCGAGTGCCGCGTCCCAGGTCGACTCGTCGCTCCAGTCGAACGGGACCGGAGCGGTGCGCGAGCCGATCCGGGCGGTGTGGCCGAGGGCCGTCAGGCGGTCGGCGACGCGTCGGCCGGTCTTGCCGGTGCCGCCGGTCACCAGCACCGTGGTGCCGGAGGCGGTGGGGGCGGTGGTCTGCGTGTTCTTGGTGTCTTCGCTCATGGCCATCAGTCAACTCCGCCCGGAAGCCGCGGAACATGGCCGCCGGTCTCAGTCGCATGTGCGCGCGTCTACGCCCCTCCCGCACCGTGTGCCCCGCCCGCACCGGCCTCCCGTGCCCCGGTGCCCCTGGCTCCTCCGTGCGCCCCAGGTGCCCCGGGACCGGCCGGCATCCGGTCCCGGGGCACCTGGGGGCGGTGTCAGCCCGCCGCCGGGCGGGTGGCGGTGACCACGGTGGCGTCGAGGTCGTCGTCGAACGCGAGGGCGGCGGTCAGACCGGCGGCGGTGACCACGTCGAGGGCGGTCGCCGCCTGGCGGTCGCTGGTCTCGAACAGCAGCGTGCCGCCCGGGGCCAGCCAGTGCGGGGCGTCCGCCGCCACCCGGCGCAGCACGTCGAGCCCGTCGGTGCCGCCGTCGAGCGCGGGCCGGGCCTCGTGCAACCGGGCCTCGGCCGGGAGGAGTTCGACGTCGGCGGTGGGCACGTACGGGACGTTGGCGAGCAGGACGTCCACCCGGCCGCGCAGGTCGGCCGGCAGCGCCTCGAAGAGATCGCCCTCGTAGACCTCGGCCCCGGCCGCGGCGAGGTTGCGGCGGGCGCAGCGGACGGCCGCCGGATCGAGGTCGGCGGCGTGGAGGGTGACGGGGCGGCCCGCCGAGGCGGCCAGCGCTGCGCCGAGGGCGCCGCTGCCGCAGCAGAGGTCGACCACCAGCGCGTCCTCGCCGGTCAGTGCCGGGGCGGTCAGTGCGACGGCGGTGCGGACCAGGAACTCGCTGCGCCGCCGGGGCACGAACACGCCCGGGTCGACGGCGATCCGCAGACCCGCGAACTCGGCCCAGCCGACGACGTGTTCGAGCGGGCGGCCGGCGGCCCGGTCGCTGACCATCACGGCCAGTTCGACGGCGGACCCGGCGGCGGCGAGCAGGATGCGCGCCTCGTCCTCGGCGAACACGCAGCCGGCGGCCCGGAGTCGGGCGGTCACGGACGAGCGCAGCGAGGCGGAGGAAACGACAGACAAGGAAACCCCTCGGAGAACAGGTGTGAGGACATCCGTCTCGGGGCTACCCGCGCATCCGTCGCCGTACGGCGACCTGCTCCACGTGGTACGGCCTGCGATGGTACTGCTAGGCGTACGACGCGGAGGCGTCGCGGTCACGGCCGGGGAGCACCCGTTCCGGCACAGCGGTCATGGGTCTCACCTCCCGTTCGAGCGCGTTCTTCTGCGGCGCCCGCCACCCTACCCCATGCGGGGGGCCGCCACGGCGGGACCGGATCCGCCGGGAGGACCGGCGGGGCATGCCCGGGAAGGGCACGAACCGTCGCGTGCCGCCCGGGCCGGATCCCCGGGGTCGCGCCGGCCTGTTCCCGCCCCGGTCCGGCACCTGCCGGTGCCTCCCGACGACTCCCGACGACTCCCGGTGGCTCCTGGTGCCGGGACCGGGCGGCGCTCCGGACCTCCGCACGGACCGCACGGGACCGGCCCTCTGGCGATGGCCGCCCCGGGCTGGTACGCAGAGTCCATGACGATCCCTCGGCAACCCGAAGCCGTCCTGTGCGACGTCGACGGTGTGATCCGCTTCGTCGACCACGGAGAGGTGCGGCGTCTGGAAGAGGAGGCCGGGCTGCCACCCGGCACCACCGCCGCGGTGGCGTTCGCCGACGGCACGGCCCTGCGCCTGGTCCTCGGTGCGCTGACCCGGGACCAGTGGGCCGCCGAGGTCGCCCACGGGCTGACGGCCGCGGTGCCGGCCGCCCGGGCCCGGGCGCTGGCCGCCGCGCTCACCCGGGCGCCCGCCCGCCTGGACGCGACCGTGGTGGGGCTCCTGCGGAAGGCCCGGAAACGGGTGCCGGTCCTCCTCGTCAGCAACGCCACGCTCTGGCTGGAGGAGGACCTCGCGGCGGCCGGGCTGGGCGACCTCGCCGAAGGCACCGTCAACAGCGCCCGGGTCGGGGTGGCGAAGCCCGACCCGGAGATCTTCCGCGTCGCGGCCCGCCGGGCCGGGGTCGCGCCGGACCGCTGCCTGTTCGTCGACGACGGCCCCGCGAACGTCGCGGCGGCCGCCCGGCTCGGCATGACGGCGGTGGACTTCCGGGAGCCGGCCGATCTGCGGCGGGCCCTGGCACCGCTCCTGGACGAGTGACCGGACCGCGCCGCCCACCCCGGACACCCGCCCCGGACCTCGACCGGCGGGTCGGCGGCGTGGAGCGGGCGGCAGGCGACGGGCAGGCGGCGGGTCGGCGGCCGGCGGGGCGGGATCAGACGCGTTCCTCGACCTCGACGATCCGGTCGATCCTCCGCTGCAGCGCGTCGGCCTGGGCGCGGGCCTCCCGGGCGGCGGCGTGCTCGCCGAGGAGGTCGAGCGCGACGGCCTTCTGACGGAGCTCCGCCACCTGCTGACGCATCGCCGGGAGGTCGTAGGTGACGGCGGCCGAGGACATCCTGGCGGGCGCGCCCTCGGCGGGCGCCTCCTTCTCCGGCTGGACGGCGCAGACCGCCCCGCCGGACTGGCCGCCCAGGCCGAGTGCCCCGCCGAGCAGCGTGCCGAGGACCTGTCGGCAGACGGCGGCCTCCTGCGCGTTGTGCGGCCCCTCGGCGGCGGCGGGCCGGGCGACGACCAGTGGCGCGGCCACCAGCGGTGCGGCGAGGAGCAGGGCGGAACAGGCCGCGCGGACGGCGGACTCGACGATCTTCATGACGACCCCTTCGGGTAGGCGATGGACGAGCCATTCCCTACCGGACGGGGAGGCCCGGCGGCCGGACGCTGCGCCGTTCGAGGGCGTGTCCGGAGCGTACGCGGGGCCGGGCGAGGGGAAGCGGACGGACGGACGCGGCGCACCGGGCCCCGGGCGGGGCGCCCACGGGGGCACGACCGGGGCACCGAACGGGCCGGACCGGACCGCCCCGGGGGTGGGCGGTCCGGTGCGGCGGTGCGGGCGGCGGGTGGCGTGG
>NZ_JBEXNT010000162.1:0-18454 GCF_040611255.1 Kitasatospora sp. NPDC002965
GGTGCCGCAGGGCCTGCGCGACGCCGTCACCGAACGGCTCGCCCGTCTCAGCGGCGCCGGCGACGCCGTCGTGGCCGCCGCCGCCGTCCTCGCCGTCCCCGCCGACGAGGACCTGCTGACCGCCGTCGCCGGCCTCGGCCCCGCCGACGGCGCGAACGGCCTGACGGAGGCCCTGCACGCGGCGGTCCTCCAGGAGAGCGCCCCCGACCGCTACGCCTTCCGCCACGTGCTGGCCCAGCAGGTCGCCTACCGGCGCGTCCCCGGGCCGCAGCGCCGGGTCCTGCACCGCCGGGCGGTCGAGGCCCTGGACACCCGGGCCCCCCGGCCGCTGGTCCAGATCGCCCACCACACGCTGGCCATGGGCGACCGCCCCGCCTGGCAGGACCTCGCGCAGGCCGCCGCCGACCAGGCCGTGGCCCTCGGCGACCCGGGCAGCGCCCGGGCGATGCTGCGCAGCCTCCTGGACGAGCCGGGGCTCGACCCGCAGCGGCGCGGCCGGGCCGCGCTGGCCCTGGCCCGGATCGCGGCCGACGACGTGGACCCTGCGGCCAGCATCCAGGTCCTGAGCGGCATGGTCGCCGATCCCCGGCTGCCGGTCGCGGACCGCGGCGAGATCCGTCTCGCCCTCGGGTTCCTCACCGCCGTCCACAGCGGCAACCGGGCCGGGTTCGACCGGATCCGGGAAGCCCTGGAGGAGTTGGAGGAACGCCCCAGCCGGGCCGCCCGGGCCATGGTCGCGATCGCCATGGACGAGCGCGACGGCGCCGGCCGGCACGCGGCGGACTGGCTGGCGCGGGCCGACGACCTCCTGGCAACCAGTCCGGACGAGGACGTGGCCGCCGCGGTGCGGGCCACCTCGCTCACCTTCATGGCCCGGGACGGCGACCCGGCGGTGTGGGACCGGCTCGACGAACTGCCCCGGTCCTCCGAACGCCCCGAGGTCGTCCGGCAGACCACCCGGGCGCTCTACAACACGGGTGAGATCGGCATCGAGCTCGGCTACGACCGCCGGGCCGCACACCTGCTGGCCGAGAGCCGGCGACTGGCCCGGCAGGCGGCCATCCCGTACCTGGAGTGCTACAGCCGCCTCGCGCTGATCCGGCTGGACATGCTGGCCGGCCGCTGGCAGGAGCTGGAGCAGCGCTTCGACACCCTGGGCGCGGAGTTCGACGACCTCGCGATGGCCGGGGCCGAACGTTCCCTGCTGCTCGGACGGCTGGCCGCCGCCCGCGGCCGACTGGCCCTGGCGCGCGAGGAGTTCGAGATCGCCGGCCGGTACGGCCAGCGGGAGTCCCAGGTCACGGCCGCCCTGCGCGCCGCCGCCGGCCTCGCGGGCCTGCAACTGCTGGAGGGCGACGCCGTCGCCGCCGCCGCCACGGTCGGCCCCGCCCTCACCACCGCGCGTCAGGCCGACGCCTGGGCCCGGACCGCCGAACTGCTGCCGGTCGCCGTCGAGGCGCTCATCGCCACCGGCGGCCACGCCCGCGCCGCGGCCGTCACCGACGAGGCCACCGACGCCCTCACCGGCCGGGCCGCGCCCGCCGTCTCGGCGGCCCTCGACCTCGCCCGGGGACTCCTGCTCAGCGCGAGCGGCGAGCCCGGCGCCGACGAGGCGTTCACCCGGGCCCGGAACCAGTGGCACGACATCGGCCGGCCGTACGAGGCGGCACGGGCCGACGAGCGGATCGCCGCCGCGCTCGCCCCGCACGACCGCGCCCGCGCGACCGAACGGATCGCCGCCGCGGAACGCGTCTACCTCGACGTCGCGGCGACCTCCGACACCGCCCGCTGTCAGAAGCTCCGCCGGGACCTCGACCTCGGCAACACCGGCTCGCCGGGACGCCGCGGCTACGGCAAGCGTCTGTCACCGAGGGAGCGCCAGGTCGCGGAACTCCTCGCCCAGGGCGCCGTCAACCAGGACATCGCCCAGGCCCTGTTCCTCTCGCCCCGGACCGTCGAGCACCATGTGGCGAACGTGCTCCACAAGCTGGGAACGAGTCGCGCCGAGACGGCGCGGGCGCTCGCGAAGGCCGACGCGGACGGGATCGGGGGCGGCTCGGCGGACGGCGTGCAGGTCTGACCTGCGGCGCCCGGAGCACGTCGGGCACCTGCGGTCGGCGGGTGGGCGGCGGACGGGGCGACGGGCGGGACGGCTCGCGGTGCGGCTGGCGGGACGGCGCCTTCGCGGACGGCTCCCCCAGCGTTCACCCGCGTCGATAGGTAGTCCTCCGCATTGATCCGGCCCGGCCGGACCGGTTCCCTGGAGTGGCCGGAAAGAAGGACCGCCGCGCCCCCCACCAGGAAGGCTCCGACGACATGAGTGCACGTCACCGCTCGCTGAACCCGCCCACCGCGCCGCTGTGCGCCTCGGACCAGGTCCGCGCCACGGTGTGGATCTCGCCCTCCCCGCGCAAGGTCGCCAACCACCCGCTCGCCCTGGTGCGGCTGGCCAGGCTGAGCCGCGCCTGACCCGGGTGCCCCTCGTCGCCGGCGGAGCGCCGGTGACCGCGCGCGGCAGCCTGCGACGCGGTCTCCCGCCCCGCAGGCGCCCTGCGAGGCGGGCAACCGGGACCGGAGCCGCGGAAGGGCCCTGCCCGACCGGCCGGGCAGGGCCCTTCCCACCCGGGCGGGGTCAGCAGTTCGCCGGCACCGCGAGGGTGGCGATCGACGGCGGCCAGCCCCACTCGGTGGCCTCGATCGTGGCCTCGGCGGTGGAGCCGCACGGGACGACACCGGAGATCGTGCCCACCTCGGTCGCACTGCGCCTGACGACCGGGGCCGGCTTCAGGGCGCCGAGCTGGGGGCCGCCGACCACCGAGGCGGAGAAGCGGAAGGGGACGGCCCGCGGCGTCCAGGCGACGCTGCTCGGGGTGGCCGTTCCGGTGAACGTGACCTGGTCGCCGTAGACGACGGCGCAGAGCTCGTTGACCACGACGCCGCGGTAGCTGCTGACGCAGGTCCTCGTGACGACGGCCGACGCGGCCTCGTCGGAGGCCCGGACGGAGGCCTGGGCGGTGGCCTGGGCGGCGCCGGCGACGGTCAGGAGGGTGCTGCCGGCAAGAATGGCGAGGAGCCGATTCATCGGGTGCTTCCCGTTCGTAGGTAGGGATTTCAGGTGTAAGCCATGTGACATTTCACGCTTCACACCTCACATACTGCCATGGATTCAATCGGAATATTTGATTCCAACCTTCATTCCGAAGTCATTTTCCGATTTCAGCCTTCACCTGTCCGAAACTCATCGCTCGGGTGTCCTCCCATGGCGCCCCATGTCCGCCCGTGAACAGTTGGTTGCGACGGTTGCCCCTGCTTCCCGGCGGTGCGCAGGATGGGCAGGCCCGGCCAACGGGCTGACGGGAGGCGGTCGTTCGTCGTGTCAGGAAAACAGATCCATCTCGCCGTGTTCCTTCCCGGGATCGGGAACCCCACCGTCTGGTCCGACCCGCGTGCCGGCAGCCAGATCGACTTCGAGTCCTTCCGCCACGTGGCGCGGACCGCCGAGCGGGGCAAGTTCGACTTCTTCTTCCTCGCCGAGGGCCTGCGCCTGCGCGAGCACAAGGGCGAGATCTACGAACTGGACGTCGCGGGCCGCCCGGAGTCGCTGACCGTCCTCAGCGCGCTGGCGGCCGTCACCTCCAGGATCGGACTGGCCGCCACCGTCAGCTCGACCTTCAACGAACCGTACGAGGTGGCACGGCGGCTGGCCGCGCTGGACCACCTCAGCGAGGGCCGCGCCGCCTGGAACGTGGTCACCAGCCGGGACGACTTCACCGGGGAGAACTTCCGCCGCGGGGGCTTCCTCCCGGAAGCCGACCGGTACACCAGGGCCGCCGAATTCCTCCAGTCCGCACGGGAGTTGTGGGACAGCTGGGCCGACGGCGACGTCCTCGCGGACGCGGCCGGAGGCCGGTTCGTCCGCCCCGGCGCCGGGTCCTTCACCCATCGGGGCACGCACTTCGACATCACCGGGCGGTTCAACACGCCCCGCCCGCCCCAGGGCCACCCCGTGGTCATCCAGGCCGGCGAGTCCCCCCAGGGAAGGGAGTTCGCCGCCGCCGCGGCCGACGTGGTCATCAGCCGGTACGCCGGACTCGCCGAGGCCCAGGAGTTCTACCGCGACGTCAAGGGCCGGCTGGCGGGCCACGGCCGCACACCGGAGCAGCTGAAGATCCTGCCCGCCGTCTCGTACGTCCTCGGCGACACCGCCGAGGAGGCCCAGGAGCGGGCCACCGAGATCCGCCGGGCCCAGATCGGCCCCGGGACGGCGATCGCCCACCTGGAAGGCGTCTGGGGACGCGACCTCTCCGGCTACGACCCGGACGGCCCGCTCCCGGACATCGACCCCGACCCCGACAGCCTGTTGTTCAAGGGCCACGCCCTGTTCCGGATCGACCGGGCCGCCACCGCCCGCCAGTGGCGCACGCTGGCCCGGGAACGAAACCTGAGCATCCGGGAGCTCGTCACCGAGGTCACCGGCCGGCAGACGTTCATCGGCACGCCGCGCGAAGTCGCCGACGCCATGGACGCGTTCGTGCAGAGCGACGGTTCGGACGGCTTCGTCATCACCCCGCACCTCACCCCGGGCGGGCTCGACGAGCTCGTCGACCGGGTCGTACCGCTGCTCCAGGAGAAGGGCGTGTACCGCACCGACTACACCGGCAGCACGCTCCGCGAACACCTCGGGCTGCCGGAGGCCCGCCGAACGGCGCAGGAGGCCACCGCATGAGCCCCACCGAGTCGCACCGGCCGCCGCTGCACCTCGCCGTCGCGCTCGACGGCGCCGGCTGGCACCCCGCCGCCTGGCGCGCCGAGGACGCCCGCCCCGGCGAGCTGTTCACGGCCGGGTACTGGGCCGACCTCGTCGCGGAGGCCGAACGCGGCCTGCTCGACCTGGTGACCTTCGAGGACACCCTCGCGCTCCAGTCCGCCGACCCCACCACCCCGGACGACCGGACCGACCAGGTCCGCGGCCGCCTCGACGCCGTCCTCGTCGCCTCCCGGGTGGCACCGCTCAGCTCGCGGATCGGACTGGTGCCGACCACCAACGTCACCCACACCGAGCCGTTCCACCTCTCCACCGCCCTCGCCACCCTCGACTTCACCAGCCAGGGCCGGGCCGGCTGGCGCCCGCAGCTCTCCTCCCGCGCCGACGACGCCGCCCACTTCGGGCGCCGCACCACACCGCGACTCACCGACGACGACGTCCAGGACTCCGACGCGATCTCCAAGCGTCTCGCGCCCCTCTTCGACGAGGCCGCCGACGTGGTGGAGGTCGTACGACGGCTCTGGGACAGCTGGGAGGACGACGCGGAGATCCGCTCCACCGCCACCGGCCGGTTCCTCGACCGCGACCGCCTCCACCCGATCGACTTCCACGGCGAGCACTTCGCCGTCCGCGGCCCGTCCATCACCCCGCGCCCACCGCAGGGACAGCCCCCGGTCGCCGTCCTCGCGCACGCCCGGATCCCGTACGAACTCGCGGCCAAGGGCGCCGACCTGGTCTTCGTCACCCCGCACTCCCCGGCCGGCACCGCGGCGATCCTGGCCGAGGTCGCCACCGCCGGCGCAGCGGTCGGCCGGTCCCCCGACCGGCCCCTCAGGGTCTTCGCGGACCTGCTGGTGTTCCTCGACGACCGGCCCGGCGAGGCCGCCCGTCAGCGGGACCGGCTCGACGAGCTGAACGGCGAACCGCTGCGCTCCGACGCGGAGATCTTCACCGGGACGCCCGCGGAGCTCGCCGACCTGCTCCTCGACCGGCGGACGGCCGGGCTCGACGGGTTCCGGCTGCGCCCCGGCCGGCTGCCGCACGACCTCGTGGCGGTCGCCCGCGGGCTCGTCCCCGAGCTCCAGCGGCGCGGTGCCTTCCGGACGGCGTACACGGCACGGACCCTGCGCGGCCACCTCGGCCTCCCCCGGCCCGCCAGTCGCTACACGGCCGACCGGACGGGCTGACCTGACAGGGCGTCCGGACAGGGCGTCCGGACAGGCCGACCGGACGGCCCGGCAGCCCCCTGCCGGTCGGGCGGCCGCCGTCTCCGGCCGGTCCGACCGGCAGGGTCCGGCACGTCAGGCAGCGTCCGGCAGCCGTCCGGGGCGTGAACTCGGCGGTGGGCAGGGCCTGTTCGGTCGGCACGCCCGGGGAGTTCGACCGGGGCGGGGAGGCCGGGATCCGCACCGGCCGCACGTCCGGCAGCTCACGCCCGCGCGCCGCCTCTCACGCAGGCGCCTTCAGGGACCGGGCGCCGTGGTGCGGTGGCGCGCGCGGTAGGCGCGGGGGGTGGTGCCGGTGAGCTGCCCGAAGTGGTGCCGCAGTCCGGCCGGGGAGGTGAAGCCGGCGCGGGCAGCGACCGACTCCACCGGGTCGTCGGTGCCCTCCAGCAGTTCACGGGCCCGCTGCAGGCGCAGGCGCAGCAGGTAGCGCTGGGCGCTGAGGCCGGTGCGCGCGCGGAAGCGGCGGTTGAGGCTGCTGACGCTGATACCGGCGTGCGCGGCGATGTCGGCCGGGGTGAGCGGCAGGTGGATCCTGCTGTCCAGCCAGGCCAGGGTGTCGTCGAGGCCGCTGCTGTCCGCGAGTCCGCGGTCGATGCCCTCGCGCACGCGTTCCGCGTGGACCACGAGCGGGCTGAGCAGTTCCCGGCAGGTGTCGCCGGCGACCTGTTCGCCGTGGTCCTGCGCCAGCACGCGCAGGCAGACGTCCAGCCCTCCGAAGATCCCGGCCGAGGTGAGGAACGGGCCGTCGCCGACGAGCGTCCCGGCGGGGTCGACCTCGACGCGGGGGTGACGCCGGGCCAGTTCTTCCTGGTGGCGCCAGCCGGTCGTGGCCCGGCGGCCGTCGAGGAGGCCGGTGGCCGCGAGGTCGAACACCCCCGTGCCGACCGCGGCGATCCGGGCGCCGCGCGCGGCGGCGGCGTGCAGGACCTCGGCCGACTCGGTTGCAGGGAGGCCCTGGTGGACGGGTAGGGCTTCGCGCGAGGGCAGCAGGACGACGTCCGCGTCGGCCGCGCCCGCCAGGCCCCACGGAAGGGTGATCGCGGCGGGCGCGGGCAGCCCGATCCTGCCCGGCCCGGGGCCGCCGCCCGCGGCGCACAGCCGGACGTCGTAGGCGACACCGGGGTGGTCGCGGGCCGCGGTGCCGAACACCAGGCCGGGGGTGGTGAGGTGGTGCCCGGGCAGGCGGTCGGGGACGAGGACGGCGATCACTGGCATGGGAGGAGGATATTCCGGGAGGGTTCGGACACGGACGAGGAGGGTGGGAGGCAGGGGCGGGGAACCGCCCGGTGCCCCGGACCGGGGTCCGGAGCACCGGGCGGGCGGCGAGGAGGAGCCGGCGGCCGGGTGGGGCGGGCAGCCGGGTGGGGCGGGCGGCGGGGTGGGGCGGGCGGCGGGTCAGCCCTCGTAGGTGCGGATGGTCGACCGGATCCAGCCCGTGTAGGCCGGCACGCTGCTGTAGAGCCCGGGGCCGGTCGAGCAGGTGGGGTCGGTGTCGCCGTCCCCGGACGTGGCGCCGACCAGCTCCCAGCGTCCGCCCCGGCCGCGCTGGATCTGCGGGCCGCCGGAGTCCCCGATGCAGGCCATCGCCTCCGGCACCCGACTGACGGTGCACAGGCGGGTCAGCCCCGCCCGGCCGGGCGAGCACTCGTCGACGGCGCCCCGGCGGGTGTCGAGCTGCTGGAGCCGGTTCGCGAACGCGGCCCGGGTGATGTCCGTGGTGTCGACGACGGTGCCGAAGCCGAGGATCCGGGTGGGCGTTCCGGGCGGGGCCGGCCGGTCGGCCAGCCGGATCGGCGTCTGCGGGGCGGGCCGGTCGAGCCGGACGAGCGCGAGGTCGTTCTCGTTCGGTGCGCCGTCGACGCCCAGCGCGTAGCCGGGGTGGGTCACGGCCCGCTCGATGCCGCGCACCGTGCCGCCGGAGGTGCGGCGGTCGGAGGCGATGCGCACGATGCCGTCGGGCTTCACGAGCCGGGTGTCGACGCAGTGGGCGGCCGTCAGCACCCAGCGGGGGTGGATCAGGGTCGCACCGCAGACGCCGTCGTCGAACTTCAGGTCGGGGACGGTGATCGGGATCGACGCCATGAACGGGTAACGCCCTTCGGCGTTCTGCCCGTTGACGACGGCTTCGGCCGGGCCGGTCATGGTCGCGGCGCTGGCCGCCACGGCCAGCGCGACGGCGACGGTGCGCGCCGCACGGCGCAGGCGGGTACTCGGCTTGGACACAGGGGATCCGTTCGTCAGGCGCGCCGACGCGCGCCGCGGGATGGTCGGAACCGGCTACCGGAAGGCCTCTGGCCTGCGGCGCCGTGTGCTCCATCCTTCGCGCCGGCGCCGGGGGCCGACAGCAGCACCGGTGTCACCCTGGGCTAAATTCTGGACATGCCAGTGATCGCCGTCCTCGCGCTCGACGGTGTGCCGGGCCACCAGCTCACCGCACCGGGGATCTGTTTCGGCACGGCCGCCCGCTGCCACCCGCAGGTGGACTACGAGGTGCGGTACTGCGTGGCGCCGGGGTTCCGCGGCACCGGCGGCGCGGCCCCGTTCGGGCTGGACACCCCGTGGGGTCCGGAGGGTCTGGCGGAGCTGGGGGCCGGCGACACCGTGCTGGTGCCCGGGCACGACGGCTACCTGGACGAGCCGCCGACCGGGGTGGCCGAGGCGTTGCGGGCCGCGGCCGCCCGGGGCTGCCGGATCGGGTCGGTCGGCACAGGAACGTTCACCCTCGCCGCGGCCGGGCTGCTGGACGGCCGCCGGGCCTCCACCGGGCGGCGGCACGCGGCGGAACTCGCAGCACGCCACCCCCGGGTCGAGGTCGACCCGCAGGGGGCGGTGGTGGAGGCCGACCCGTTCTACAGCGCGGCCGGGGTGCTCGGCGGCCTCGACCTCTGCCTCCGCCTGATCACCCTCGACCACGGTGTACCCGTCGCTATCGAGACGGAGCGGCAGGTCTTCCTGGAGCTGCACGGCCCGGCCGGACCGGCGGGCGGCGGCGCGGTCACCGGGCCGGCGGGCGCGGACGGCACCGACGGCACGGACTGCCCGGACCCGATGACCGCGCGTGGGGTACCGGGGACGCCCGGACCGGCCGGGTCCGGTCTCGGGCCGACCCTTCGGTGGATGGAGGCCCACCTCGACCGCCCGCTCACCCTGGACGACATCGCCCGGCACGCCGGGCTCACCGTCCGCGGTCTGACCCGCCGGTTCCGGGCGGAGACCGGCCTGCCGCCGCTCCAGTACCTCCTGCGCGCCCGCGTCCAGCGGGCGCAGCGCCTCCTGGAGCGCGGGGACGAGCCGGTGGCCCGGATCGCCGCCCGTACGGGGCTGGGGACGCCCGCCAACCTCCGCCACCATTTCCAGCGGTACACGGGCAGCAGCCCGAGCGTCTACCGCAACGCGTTCCGCTCCGTCGTCGCCACCCTGACGTGGTCGCAGGAGGGGGCGGCCGGGGGCGTCGGGCCCGACGCCCCCGGGGATCGCGTGCCGCACCGCCCCTGAGTGCCCGGGCGCGACGGGCCGGGCTTCCGTACTGCCGCGCCCTGCCCACCGCGCCGCACCCCGCCGTTCCGTGCCGCGCCGTTCCGTGCCGCACCGCGCCGCACAGCCCCACCCGAGGCCCGTCGTTCACCCTCCTGACGCCGGCCGTCACCGCCGTCGTCCTGGTGTTCACGGTCGCGTACCTGAGGCGCGACGGGGTGACCCGGCCGGACCAGCTCGTCGACGTCCGGCCGCTCCTCGCGGGCCTCGGGTGCTGGCAGTCGGTGCGCTCCTTCCGGCGCCGGCGGCGTCCGCTGCGGCTCCGGGTGGGCCCGGCCGGCCTCGCGGTGCGGGAGGCGGGGGGCCAGGAGGTGTTCGTGCGCCGGCAACAGCTCTCCGCCGTAACCTGCGGTCCGCTGCCGGGCCGGACGCGGCGCCCGTGGCTCCCCGTGTACGCGGTGCCGGGCGCCGAACTCGGGATCCGGCGGACCATCTCCGGGCCGGCCACCAGGTGTGCGCGCTGCTGCGCCTGGACCGGCTGCCGGACCGGGGCGTGGCCGTCCCCGACGCGGTCCGGGCCTTCGCCGGCCACCGCTACGCCGACTCCGTCCGACCCCGCACCGGCGTCCGGCCGCCCGTCCCCGACCGCCGAACTGTCAGAGGCCGGTCGTAGATTCGGCGCGACCGAGCAGCACCCGGCCACCCACGGACAGGACGCCGAGACCGATGACCTCCCCGACCGCCGACCACGGCACCGCACTGACCGACCGCGTCGTCGCCTCCGTCGAGGCCGATCCGCACCGGCTCGTCCTCGGCTACAGCCCCTGGGTCGGCCCCTGGCTCACGGGCGCTCCGGAGCCGATGCCGGCCGACGTCCTGGCCGGGATCACCTTCCCCAGCGGGCGCCCGCTCCCGCCCAGCCTGCGACGCTGGCTGGCCTACGACACGAGCCTGCTGCGCCGGTTCGACTGGTTCGGACCGGAGGGCGACTTCGCTCCGCGCCCGATGGGGAAACTCGCCGACGAGGAGTTCGGCGAACCCTGGGGCTCCTGCTTCGCCCCGCTGTCGGACCGCTTCGACGAATGCTTCCTGCTCCCCGGCGGCTCCGACTCGCGCCGTGTCCTGGCGACCGGCGAGCCCGACGCGCACGGCGAGTACCCGGTGTTCGCCCTCGACGTCGACGACATCCCCTGCATCATGCTGATGTACCCGGGGCTGGACGTCTACCTGGCCGACACCGCCGGGCTGATCACCCTCCGCGGCGAGGGCTACTCCGACCTGGCGGACGACCGCACCTACGGCCCGCGGATGCGCGAGCACGCCCGCCACGCCTTCGGCGGGGAACTGCACGAGGAGTGCCTGCCGGACGAGTTCTGAGCCCGCCCCCGCAAGGACGCGGCGATCGCCTGTGCGGTGCTCTTCGGCCTGTTGTGGGCGGCCGAAGTCCGGGTGCCGACCGAGCGCATGGGCGACGTGTCCCCCCTTCGGGAGGAGCCGGTCTCCCGGCATCGACCTGGGGCGGACGTGACCCGCGTCGGGCGCGGTGCCGCGGGTTCGGCGGACCGGGGGTGTTCACCGGTCCGCCGAACCCGTCAGCGTTTCGGCCAACTTGGCCGCCCTGTGCATGACACCCAGGCACCCCGTGTATGAACTCGCCGTACACCGATCAAGGGCGAGGGCATGAACATCCCCACAAAGAGTCCCCACCGTTTTGTCTCCGCACCGGTCACCGAAGAACCCCACGGCGAGACCATGCCGCCACGGTTCGCCTACGCACTCGTAGGAGCGGTCACCTTCGGGCTCAGCATCATCGGAGCCGTCAATCTCGCGAAGCGCACCCACGACAGACCAGGGCTGGTGAGCGCCCTGCTGATCGTGACCTGCTGCTTCCTCCTCCAGCTCTACAACTGCCACCCCCGGGCGCTCCGAGCGCCGCGCAAGCACACCGCCTGGCTGCTCAGCCTCCAGGCCGTCCTGACCTTCCTGACCCTGCCGCTCACCGATGTCCTCTCGGGCAGCCTGAGCGGCTTCCTCGGCGGCGCGATCCTCATCGCGCTGCGCGGCAGACCGCTGGCCTGGGCCCTGTACGCGCTCGTGAACGTCGCCCTGCTGGCGCTCTCCACGCGCCAGCACGACGGGCTCGCGCCGATGTACCTCGAACTGTCCTCGCTGGCAGTCGGGTTGCTCACCTACGGCCTGAGCGCCCTGTGCGACCTCGTGCACCGCCAGCACGAGGCCCGGCAGCGGGCGGCCTGGATCGCCGTCTCCAGCGAGCGGCTGCGGTTCTCCCGGGACCTGCACGACCTCCTCGGGTACAGCCTCTCGGCGATCACCCTGAAGATCGAGCTGATCCAGCGCCTGGTCGGCACCGACGACGGCCGGGCCCAGGCCGAGCTCCGGGACACCCTTCTGATCGCCCGTCAGGCACTGGCCGACGTACGTGCGGTGGCCACCGGGCCGCAGGCCATGTCGTTGGCCCGGGAGCTGAGAGTGGTGCGCGGGACCCTGGAGACCGCCGGGGTGAGCCTCAGAATCGACGGGCAGCCGCCACAACGGCTCGACGAACAGGTGGGCACCAACCTGTCGATCGTGATGCGGGAGGCCGTCACCAACCTGCTCCGCCACAGCGACGCCACCCGGTGCACGGTCATCATCGCGGAGCGGGCCGGCCGGGTCCATCTGTCGGTGGCCAACAACGGGGTCCGGGCCTCACCGGAGACCGCCTCCGTGCGGCGCGGCATCGGGCTGAACAACCTCCGCGCGCGGCTCGCGCTGAGCGGCGGGACCGTCACCACGACCAGCTGCGGCGACTGGTTCTGGCTGTACGCCGAGTGCCCGGTGCACCCGGGGACGGCCGGCACCGGGGCCGACGGTTCGACCGGGTCCACCGGCTCTGCCGGGTCCGCCGGCTCGGCCGAGGACCCCTGTCAGGCCGCCGCCTGACCCTGGACCGACGCCCGCCCCGGACCGCCCTGTGCCCGGGGCGGGCGGGCCCCCCGGGCCGGGCCCGGCACAGGGCTCCGGCACAGGGCTCCGGGACAGGGCTCCGACGGGGTTCGAGCGGCATTCGAGGCACGCCTCGAAGACTCGGTGGTCGAAGAGACCCACCGGTACATCGGAGGCGCCGCAGTGGAAGCGCAGCACCGGCTGACGCCGCAGATCAGGCAGTACGAGGACTTCGCGACCGGCGAGATGCGCTGGCTGCCGCACGTGACGTTCTTCAACCGGACGGGCTACCGCTCCTCGACGGTGAACACCGACACCGGAGGGTTCCGCGTCTCCCACGGGACCGCCGGGCCGGTCTCCCTGCACGGGACGGTTCCCGAGGAACCGGTGGGGGTCGTCCTGGGCGCCTCCCCCGCGTTCGGTTTCGGGGCCGGCGGGGACGCCTGGACGATCCCCTCGCTGCTCGCCCGGGGCCCGCGCGCCCGGCCCTGGCTCAACCTGGCGGCGCCGGCCTTCAACTCCACGCAGGAGGTCCTCCTCTTCCTGCTGCACCGGCACCGGCTGCCGGCGGTGCGCGACGTCCTGGTCTTCTCGGGGCTCAACAACCTCGTGGTGGCCGGTCTGCCGCAGGCCGACGACGACTACCCGCAGTTCTTCTTCTCGGGCGACTTCTTCGGCCAGCTCGGCACGCCCGACCTCGGGCAGCGGCTGGGCCAGCCGGGGTGGGCCCGGGGCCGGCTCGGCCGGGTCGCCAAACGGCTCGGCCGGCAGGACGAGCCTGCGGACGGCGGGACCGCCGTGCCCGACCCCGCCGAGCGGATCGACACCGCCGTCCGGCACGTGGCCCGCGACCTGCGGGCGCTCGCCGACCTGGTGACCCCGCTCGGAGCGCGGCTCCACTACGTGCTGCAGCCCACCGCCGCCTGGACCCGCAAGCCGTTCACGGCCGAGGAGCGGGCACTCATCGCGGAAGCGGGCAACGAGCGCGCGGGCATGTGGAACCTCTTCGCCCCGGTCCTCGACCCGGCCGTGCACCGCGCGTACGCCGAGCGCCTGGCGGCCGTCTCCGAGGAGCTCGGGGTTCCGTTCCTCGACGCCAACGCGGCGATCGCGGCGTCACCGGCCGCCGGTGAGTGGCTCTTCGTCGACCAGGTCCACCTCACCGACCGGGGCCACCAGGTGACCGCCGAGCTCATGCGCACCGCGCTCGACCTCTGAGCCGCACCACCCGCCGACCACCTCAGCAGTAGGGAGCCGACCGATGTTCCGGAAGATCGTCGCGCTGTTCCGCCGTCGCCGTCGCAAGCGCCGCAACGACAGCTCCATCTACCCGATGTTCTGATCCCCACGCCCGAACGGAGGTGCGCGGTACGCCATGAGGAACACAGCCGTCCAGCCCGAGCCCGACCACCGCATCCTGTACCTGCGCGCGCTCGACCCCGAGGGGGACCTGCCGCTCCGGCCGGCGGACCTGGAACCGGTGCGGGCGGCGCTCGCCGCCGCCGGCCCGGAGGACCGGCGCACCGGACAACCTGTCCGGGAACAACCCGCCGGCGATCAACCCATCGACGAGCAAGCGGACTTCGAGGAGCTCACCGGGCTCGCCCGTACCTGGGCGGCCGAGGTCGGCGAACGGTTCCGCAAGGTCCTGGCCGGGCCTGACGTCCGCCCGCACGACGGACCGGACGTCCGCCCGACCGGCGGGCCGGACAACGGCGCGGCCGTCCGGTGCGTCCTGCTGAACTGCGCGCCACTGGCCCTGTCCGCCGGTGCGTGGCTCCAGTGGCTGTCCAGCTCGGGCAACGCGGAGACCGAGCTCGCCCTGCGGGTGCTCACCCTGTACGCCGCAGACGTCGGCGTCGGCTACCCGGAGGCGGACCGGGGCTCCGACTACAGCCGCGTCCTGCACCGGCACCGGATCGAGGAGCCGATCGCCCGGATCCGGCTCGCCGCCAACGAGCGGGTCGAGGGCTTCAGCTTCCGGCTGCCCGCGCTGCTGCTCGCCATGAGCCGGCAGCCCGGCGCCTTCCTGCCCGAACTGCTGGGTGCCGACCTCTGTCTGCGGTCGGTCGGCCTGCCGCCCCCGCTCGCGGGGCTCGGACCGGAGGTCCTGGACCGGGACGACGTCCTGGCCCTGGACCTCGGCGCCGCGCGCGGCGAGCCGACGGCCACCGCGCTGGACCTGTCGGCCGCCGCCGCCCGCCAGTACCTGGCGGAGAACGGGCCGGCCGGTGCGGAGCGGCTGCGCCGGGGCTTCCACTGGGCCCTCGGCGAACTGCGGCGCTGGTGCGACGCGTTGCTCGACGAGGCGCTGATCTCCCGGCACCCGGACTACGAGGTGTGGCGGATGATCTGCACCCGGGCCCGGCAGGCCGCCGTCTACCACTCCCGGTTCAAGCTCGCGGGCCGGCCGCTCGGCGCGTGGTTCGCGGACGTCGGCAGCGGGCCCGGCCCGTTCCTCGACGCGCTGGCGGCCAGCCCGCTGGTCCGGCCGGGCAGGCCCGACGCCAGCCCGCTGCTGCGCGGCCTGATCGGTCCCAAGGGTCCGATGTTCCGGATCTTCACACCGGCCGAGATCGCCGTCCTGCGCCGCTGGATCGCCGGTCTGCCGACCGACGGTGCCCCCGGGGCGAACGGCGTCAGGGCGGCGAGCGGTGCGGTCGACGGCGGCGCGGTCGACGGCGGTGCGGCGGGCGCTGCGGCGACGGACGGCGACGGCCCCGGCCGACCGGACGACCGCCGGGCCCTGCACCGGGCCCAGCGTTCCTGGTACCTGCACCAGGAGCGTCCGGCCCCGGCGCCGTCCGCCCCCGACGGCGCCCCGCTCCCCCGGCTCGACGTCCGGGCGGCGTACCGCGCGCTGCTCGCCCGCAAGGACACCCCCGGCCTGCGGCGGTACGCGTACGACTACGCCCGCCGCTGGCTGGCCCGGGCCCGCTACGGCCTCGACCGCGCCCCTCAGCAGCTGCCGGCCGCCTGGGCGGGCGAGAACGGCCTGCGGGAGTGGCTGGACCAGGCGCACGACCGGCACGGCACGGAGTTCGCCGAGAACCGCGTGCCGATCCCGAGCCGGGAGGAACTCATCGACTCCACGCTCCAGTTGGCACCACTGATCATGATCGACGGCGGCTGGTTGCAGGGGTTCACCGACTACCGGCTGGCCTCCTCCCGCTGCGGCCAGTTCCTCTTTCGCACATACTGGGACGAACTCGGGAACGGCGAAAGGGAGTTGAACCACCCGAAGATCTACCGGGACCTGCTCGCCGCGATGGGCGTCGAACTGCCGCCCACCGACTCCGCCGGGTTCGCCGGGTGGCCCGGGCTCCGGGACGACTCCTTCGCCCTGCCGGTCTACTGGCTGAGCGTCTCCCGCTTCCCCCAGCGATTCCAGCCGGAGATCCTCGGCCTCAACCTCGCCATGGAGCTCTCCGGTGTCGGCGGCAGCTACCGGAGCGCGCGGGCGGCCCTGCGGCACCACGGTTTCAGCACCCAGTTCGTGGACCTGCACAACACCATCGACAACGTCGCCACCGGCCACTCCGCCTGGGCCGCGGACGCGATCGACAGTTACATGGCCGACCTCCCCGGTGTGGTCGGCCCGCAGCAGGAGAGCACCGTCTGGGAGCGCGTCCGGGCCGGGTACCGGTCCCTCAACCCCCCGGAGGGCACCGTGCCCGACCTGTACGCGGCACTGAACGTCACGTTGAAGAAGAGGAATTGAGGAGCTGACCGGTGGCCACCACAGTGCTTGGCATCGCGGCCTACTACCACGACAGCGCCGCCGCGCTGGTCGGCGCGGACGGCATCGCGGCCGCCGCCCAGGAGGAGCGGTTCAGCCGGCGGCGGCAGGACCCGGCCTTCCCCGCGCAGGCCGTCCGGTACTGCCTCGACGAGGCCGGGATGACGCTGGACGACGTCGACGCGATCGCCTACTACGAGGACCCGGCCCGCAAGTTCCGCCGGGTGCTCGCCACGTACGCGGCGACCGCGCCGCACACCTGGAGCTCCTTCCGGGAGGTCATGCCCGCCTGGCTCGGGTGGAAGGCCCGAACCCTGGACACCGTGCGCAAGGAACTGCGCGGGCTGGGGCTGGGCGACGTCCCGCCGGTCCGGCGGTTCGGGCACCACGAGTCGCACGCCGCCTCCGCCTTCCTCCCGAGCCCGTACGAGTCCGCCGCGGTGCTCTGCGTCGACGGCGTCGGCGAGTGGGCCACCACCTCGCTCTGGCACGGCACCGGGGACGGCCTGCGGCCGCTCGCCGAGCTGCGGTTCCCGCACTCGCTCGGTCTGCTGTACTCGGCCTTCACCTACTTCTGCGGCTTCAAGGTGGACTCCGGCGAGTACAAGCTGATGGGCCTCGCCCCGTACGGGAAGCCGGTCTACGCACGGCTGATCCGGGAGCGGCTGATCGACCTGAAGCCGGACGGTTCGTTCCACCTCGACACCGACTGGTTCGAGTTCCTGCACGGCCACGTGATGACCGGGCGCCGGTTCGAGGAGCTGTTCGGCGGTCCTCGCCGGGAGCCCGAAGCCGCTCTCACCGAGCGGGAGTTCGACCTCGCCGCGTCCGTCCAGCAGGTGACCGAGGAGGTGATGGTCCGGCTGGCCCGCACCGCCCGCGAGCGGACCGGCGAGCGCCGGCTCTGCCTGGCCGGGGGCGTCGCGCTCAACTGCGTGGCGAACGGCCGGATCGTCGAGGAGGGGATCTTCGACGAGGTCTGGATCCAGCCCGCCGCCGGGGACGCCGGCGGTGCCCTCGGGGCCGCCCTGCTGGCCCAGCGCGCCCCGCGCCGCCACCCGCGGCAGGGCCGGGACGCGATGCGCTCCTCCCGGCTCGGCCCGGGCTTCGACGACCGGCGGATCGGGGCGTACTTCGACGCCCACGCCATCCCCTACACCCGGCTGAGCTCCGAGGAGCTGTCCCGGCGGGTCGCGGACCAGCTCGCCGACGGCAAGGTGGTGGGCTGGTTCCAGGGCCGGATGGAGTTCGGCCCCCGGGCACTCGGCGGGCGTTCGATCCTGGGCGACCCCCGGAACCCGGCGATGCAGTCGGTGATGAACCAGAAGATCAAGTTCCGGGAGTCGTTCCGTCCGTTCGCGCCGATCGTCCTGGCCGAGGACGCCGAGGAGTACTTCAAGCTCTCCCAGCCCAGCCCGTACATGCTGGTGGTCGCCCAGGTGGCCGAACAGCAGCGGCTGGAGTCGGACGGGGACGCCCGGGGCCTGGACCGGCTGAGGACCGCCCGCTCCACCATCCCCGCCGTCACCCACGTCGACCACTCCGCGCGGATCCAGACGGTGACCGCGCAGGCCGACCCCCGGCTGCATCGGCTGCTCGGCGACTTCAAGGAGCGGACCGGCTGCCCCGTCCTGGTCAACACCTCCTTCAACGTGCGCGGCGAGCCCATCGTGGCCACCCCCGAGGACGCCTACCGCTGCTTCATGCGCACCGACATCGACACCCTGGCGATCGGCGGCTTCCTGCTCGCCAAGGCCGACCAGCCGGCCTGGACCGAGGAGGGCGACTGGCGCGACGAGATCCCGCTCGACTGACCACCCGCCCCCGCCGTCCGACCCCCGACCCCCCGCCAGGCCCCCGACCACCCTCCTCCGCACCACCCGACTCCCGGACTCCGGAAGGACGACCCCGATGGGCACCGCACGTCCCAGCACCGCACGTCGCAGCACCGAACCTCACGGCACCGAACCTCACGGCACCGAACCTCACGGCGCCGAACCTCACGGCGCCGAACCCCGCAGGACCGCACGCACCGACGGCGAACGCCTGGACGCCGCGCGCCGGACCGGCCTGCAGCTGCTGCTCCTGCTCGTCTACCTGCTGGTGTTCACACCGGTGGGGCTGGTCGCCCGGCTGGTCCGCGACCCGCTGGACCGCGCCGTGGACCGGTCCGCCGCCAGCTACTGGATCACCTCGTGACGGAGGGCCGGCGTGCCTAAGCGCAGTGACATCAAGTCCGTTCTGGTGATCGGTTCCGGCCCGATCGTGATCGGTCAGGCGGCGGAGTTCGACTACTCGGGTACG